>DATLNE010000032.1 GCA_035536915.1 Acidimicrobiales bacterium | reverse complement strand
GGTCGCAACCGCGCTCAAACCGGGCGCGATCCCACCCCAACTTCGGCGAGGGCGCGGCGGACGAGGGCGGCGAACTCTTTGGGATGGCTCAGGTGGGCGCCGTGGCTCGCGTCTTCGATGACCACGAGCTCGGCCCGGGGGAGCGCGGCAGCCAGCTTGGGGGCGGCTTCCTTCTGGTGCTCCCGCGACTGCCCGCCCACGCCCAGCACCACGGGCACCGACACGTCGGCCAGGTCGAACGGGGCCTCGTGGCGGATAGCGCGCAGGTCGGCCAACAGGGCCACCCCCTCGCCCCGCCGGTCGGCCTTGGTGCGGGCGGGCAGCCGCTCCCACCGGGCGTCGCCCACCATGCGCCGCATGAACGCCTCGGCGGCGTCCTCGGGGTCGGTGGCCTGTGTGGCGGCCCCGCCTGCGGTGTCGGTCGGCCACCACGGCTGCCACGGCATGGGCGCTTCGTAGGCCACCACCGCCCGCACGGCGTCGGGCCGCCGCACGGCGGCGGCCAGTGCGATGTCGCCGCCCAGGCTGTGGCCCACCACGATTGCCGGGCCGTCGCCCACCCGGTCGAGCAAGTCGGTGACGTGGCCGTCGAAGTCGGTCACGCCGAGGTCACGCGCCCGGCCGTAGCCACGCCGGTCGTAGGAGACCGACTCCACGTCGGGGAGGCAACGCCGCACCCGTTCGAACGAGGTGGCGCGGTCGAGGGCGCCGTGCACGAAGACGACGAGAGGGGCGGCCACGCCCCCGTTGCTACCAGCCCGCGCTGATGTCGCGCGTACTACGCGGGGCGGCGTCTTCGCTGCGGTGCTGGGGCAACGTCACCGTCGCTGCCGCGCCGCCCTCGGGGCGGTCGGCCAGGGTGACGTCGCCACCCAACGAGCGGGCGAGCATGCGGGCCACGTACAGGCCGATCCCCGGCCCGTCGCCTTCGAACGGCGGGAACAGCGACTCTGGGTCAGCGCCCCGCAGGCCGGGGCCGTTGTCGAGGATGCTCACCACCAGGTCGCCGAAGGCGAGGTTGGCGTCGCACACGATCTCCGCGCCGTCACCGTGACGGGCCGCGTTGTCGACCAAGGCGGCGAGCACGGCGGCCAACCTGGTCGGTGCCGTCGAGATCATCAACCCATCGGGCGCCTCGCAGCGGAACACGCCGGACGGCAAGGTGGGCACGGCGTCGAGGGCGCGGTCGAGCACCTCGGCAAAAGCGATTTCCTTGGTCGTCTCGCGCTCCAGCGATACGGGCGACAGGGGGGCGGGAGCCAGTAGCTCGCCGATGCGGGTGGCCAATAGCTCGGCTCGCGACGACGCTTCGTCGGCCAGCCATTGCGAACGACGGTCACCGGTGGGCAGCCGTCGCAGGGCCTGCAGCGCCATGCGCAGGTCGGCTAGCGCCTGCTGGACCTCGTCGGACACCACCAGGTCGAGGGCGTTGCGCAGCGACAGCCGTCCCTCCAGCGTCTCCACGGCCTGACGCAACGAGGCGACTTGGGCGGCCTGGGCTTCCAGCAGCGCCACCATGGCCCGTACCTGGGCTTCGTCCGTCAACGGAAAGCTCATACCGGACTGTCGGCCTCGAACGGTGCGGAGTTGAGCCCGCCGTCAGACGCCGCGGCGGTCTCCCCAGAGGTGGACGTGGAGGCGGGGCGACAGGTTCCAGCCGCGGGCCAGCACGGGCTCGGCCAGGTCGTGCATGCGCCGGGTCAACGTGTCCGCGTCGCTGCCCTCCGGCATGACCCACACGGGGGCGACGCCGAAGGCCGCCACTTCGTCGAGTTCTGCCGCTTCTCGCACCACGAACTTGAACGCCGCCTTTCCGGTCGACTGAAAAGCTGCCAGCACGTCGGGCTTCCAGCGCCGTTCGACCGGATTGCCCGAGTTGGCCAGCTTGGGCGACACGTTGAACCCGTCGACCATGTCGACCACCGCGGCCGAGGGTGCCAACGTGCCCGCCGTCTCGACCTCGGTCCGCAACCCGCGTGCACGCGCCCCGGCGAGCAGCGGCACCAGTCGCGACTGCTGCAGTAACGGCTCGCCGCCCGTGAGCACCAACAACTCGACGGGCCCCATGGCGTCGACCTGGGCCAGCACCTCGTCGACCGACAGCTCGGCCAGCTCGACCGAGGCGTCGAAGCGCGACCAGTCCCACGTGTAGGGCGTGTCGCACCACGTGCAGGCCAGGTTGCACCGGCCCAGACGCACGAAGGCCGCCGTCCGCCCCAGCGACGGCCCTTCGCCCTGCCAGGTGGGGCCGAACACCTCGGCCACGACGAGGCTCACAGGGCTGGGTCCGCCACGCCCGCCTCGGCGAACCCCTTGGCCCGCAGGGCGCACGAGTCGCACGCGCCACAGGGCGCCGCGCCGCCTTGGTAGCACGACCACGTGAGGGCCAACGGCGCGCCCACCGACAGCCCCAGCCGCACGATGTCGGCCTTCGACAGGTCGATCAACGGGGTGCGTACCTCGACCGGCCGTCCCTCCACGCCTCGTTTCAAGGCCAGCGCCGCCGTCCGTTGGAACGACGCCACGAACTCGGGCCGGCAGTCGGGGTAGCCGCTGTAGTCGAGGGCGTTGACGCCCAGGTACACCGCGTCGGCGTCGCGCGCCTCGGCTACGCCCATGGCCACCGAGAGGAAGATCAGGTTGCGGGCGGGCACGTAGGTCACCGGTATGCCCGTGCCACCGGCCTCCGGCACGTCGACGGCCGCATCGGTCAAGGCCGAGCCGCCCCAGCGCGACAAGTCGAGCGGCAGCACCAAGTGTTCGGCGTCGTAGTGGGCGGCCACTGCCGCGGCCCGCTCCAACTCCACCCGATGGCGTTGGCCGTAGTCGACGGTGAGGGCGACGAGCGGTGGCTCGGCCACGCCCATGCACACGGTGGAGTCGAGCCCCCCGGAGAGGACGACGACAGAGCGCGCCCGGTTAGTCCGCGACAAGTTCGACCGAGGAGTCGGGCGTCTCCCACAGCCGCAGGCGCACCACCCGCAGGCCTGCCGCCTCGATGCGCTTCCACACGTCGGACGCCACCAGTTCGGCGGTGGGGTTGTCGAAGAAGTCGTTGAGGTAGCGGTGGTCGTAGCGGTCGAGGACCTCGGCGGTGACGACCCGCTTGAGGTCGTCGAAATCGAGGACCACGCCGCGGGCGTCAAGCGGCCCTTCCACGGTCACCTCGAAGCGGTAGTTGTGGCCGTGCAACCGCTTGCACTTGCCTTCGTGCCACGGCAGCTCGTGGGCTGCCTCGAAGTCGAACGACCGGGTGACTCGCGTGCGCATGACGAGGTCACGCTACCCGGCGGCCGTGCCGCCGGCGCTCAGCCGGTGGGGCCGTAGGGCTCCCCCGCCTCGCCGTAGCAGTCGCTGTGGAAGTGCTCGACCCGGGCCCAGTTGCCGTCGACGTAGACGTTGGCGATGACCTGGCGCAGCTGGGCGCGGGCCACGAACTTCACCGGAGCGCCGCAATGGGCACAAACCGCGGAATTCCCCGGTTCAACCGTTCGTTCGACAGCCCTGCTCTTCAACACTGCACTGTTCGCCATACTCCATTCATCGGCACCGTCCGAAGCGGATTGAGGCGATCCGACCGAGGTTGTCGGTTCAGGCTAGCGATGTTTGGCATTGACGCGGGCCGCGGTTCATGCCACCGTTTGACCTGGCGTCGGGGTGCGGGTGCGTCCGCCGTGCACCTGCCCCCGCCGCCTTTTTCGCGCTCAGCGGCCCTTTCCCAGCCGCACGGCCTCCCCGACGAGCCTCCGCACCGCCGCCTCCTCGGCCCCTGCCGCCACCAGTTCCTGCACTGCCGCTTCCACGCGGGCCGCCTGCTCCTCGTCGGGCCGCCCGCCCACCGCCGTGGCCACGATGGCGCAGAGGACGGCCACCGCGGTGACCAAACCGCACGTGAGGGCGGCGCCGGTGTTGTCGGCGATCGAGCTGACGATCATCCCGGCGATGCCGAGCACGCACACGGCCACCACCAGACGGCGGACGGCTGTGGCGCTCATCAGCTGCGGACGAGGGGCTTGTACTTGATGCGGTGCGGCTGGTCGGCCTCGCCGCCCAGGCGCTTCTTGCGGTCGGCCTCGTAGTCGGAGTAGCCGCCCTCGTACCAGAAGACCTGCGAGTTGCCCTCGAAGGCCAGCATGTGGGTGGCGATTCGGTCGAGGAACCAGCGGTCGTGGCTGATGACCACCGCGCAACCGGCGAACGACAGCAGCGCGTCCTCCAGTGCCCGCAAGGTGTCGACGTCGAGGTCGTTGGTGGGTTCGTCGAGCAGCAGGACGTTGCCCCCCGAGCGCAGCACCTTGGCCAGGTGGAGCCGGTTGCGTTCGCCGCCCGAGAGCTCGCCGACCTTCTTCTGCTGGTCGGAGCCCTTGAACATGAACGACGAGACATAGGCCCGTCCGTGGATGGAGCGACCGCCGACCACCAGCTCGTCGACGCCGCCGGTGATCTCCTCGTAGACGGTCTTGGAGCCGTCCAAGGTGTCGCGCGACTGGTCGACGTAGGCCAGCTCCACGGTGCTGCCCACCCGCAGCTCACCCTCGTCGGGCTTGTCCTGCCCGGTGATCATGCGGAAGAGCGTGGTCTTGCCCGCGCCGTTGGGGCCGATGACGCCGACGATGCCGCCCTTGGGCAGCGAGAAGGTGAGGTCGTCGACGAGCAGGCGGTCGCCGTAGCCCTTCACCAGTTTGTCGGCTTCGACCACCACGTCGCCTAGGCGAGGGCCGGGCGGGATGGTGATCTCCAGCTTCTCGATGCGCTCAGGGCCGGAGGCGGCGTCGGCCAGCAGCTGCTCGTACGACGACAGGCGGGCCTTGCCCTTGGCCTGCCGGGCGCGGGGCGACATGCGGATCCACTCCAGTTCGCGTTCCAACGTGCGCTGGCGGGCTTTGTCGGCCTTCTCCTCGTTGGCCAGGCGGTGCTGCTTCTGCTCCAGCCACGACGAGTAGTTGCCTTCCCACGGGATGCCCGCACCACGGTCGAGCTCGAGGATCCAGCCCGCCACGTTGTCGAGGAAGTAGCGGTCGTGGGTCACGGCCACCACGGTGCCGGGGTAGTCCTGGAGGAAGCGCTCCAGCCACGCCACCGACTCGGCGTCGAGGTGGTTGGTGGGTTCGTCGAGCAGGAGCAGGTCGGGGCGCTGGAGCAGCAGCCGGCACAGCGCTACCCGGCGCCGTTCGCCGCCCGACAGGGTGGAGACGTCGGCGTCGCCCGGCGGCAGCCGCAGGGCGTCCATGGCGACCTCCAGCGTGCGCTCCAGGTCCCAGGCGCCCGCGGCGTCGATCTTGTCCTGCAGTGCCGACTGCTCGGCCAGCAGCTTGTCGAAGTCGGCCTCGGGGTCGCCCATGGCCTCGCACACCGCGTTGTAGCGGTCGACCAGCGCCTTGGTCTCGCCCACGCCGTCCTCGACGTTGCCGAGCACGTCCTTGGTCGGGTCGAGGTGGGGCTCCTGGGCCAGGTAGCCCACGGTGAAGCCGGGGGTGAGGCGGGCCTCGCCGGTGTAACCGTCGTCCTCACCCGCCATGATCTTCAACAGCGACGACTTGCCTGACCCGTTGGCCCCCAGCACGCCGATCTTGGCGCCGGGGTACATCGAGATGTTGATGCCCTTCAGCACCTCTCGGTCCGGCGGATAGAACCGTCGGAGATCGCGCATGGTGAAGATGAACTGCGGGGCCATGGGCTAGGACGGTAGTTGACCGTCCGGCGTTCCCCGCCCGAAGTCCAAGCCCTGACCCGTCGAAGGCTTGACGTAGTGGACGCCCCGGCGCTCGCCTCTCCGAATCAGGTGACCTCTGGCCGTCAGCCTCTCCAGAATTCGGAGCGCATCCACACGATCCAACCCGGTCTGGGCGCGAACGGTGGCGTTCGTCAGGGGCCCGCCGTCCGCCAGGCTCAACACGAAGGCCTCGATCTCGTCGCGACGCATGCGTAGGCCGAGCGGTGGGTGGATGGCATCGCTGAGGTGGTAGGTCGCCCCCCCGCGGCTTCCCGTCTGGATGAGGAACCCGCCGTCCCTCAGGCGCTGCAGAGCCTGTCGGGCGTGCACGCTGTCCACGCCGAGGAGAGCGCGCGCTGAGGAGTTCGTCAGTACTTCGCCGCGAGCTGCGTGGACCAGAAGGATTCGATCGCGTGGACCGAGGTCACCTCTGGTCTCGAGCTCTCTCACCCAGGCGCGCTCCCGCGGGCTGACCGCGCCGTGGGTCGGCAACGTCACGCGAACTGCGTGGCGGAGGTCTTCGAACCGGGGAGGGTCAAGCAGTTCCTCCATCATGGTGTCCTGCATGACATCGACACCCCGCCCTACGTCCTCTGCGAGGCCCATTCGGCGCAGCGTCGTGATGATGTCGGGATTACGGGCTGCCTGCGTCTCTCGGATGTTCTTCACGGTTACCGGCTCAGGGAGCCCACCAGGGGAGGTGATCTCGACCGAGTGGGGCCTGATTTCGATTCGCGTTGCAGAGCCGCTGAGCTCATAGCTGCGATGTGCGACAGCGTTGGCGATCGCTTCCCGAAGGACGACCTCCGGCACGCGCGCCAGTTCGTGCCGGTGCAGTCCGAGGACGACCATCTCGGTGCCGAGCTCGTCCATCACGAGGCGCGTCGCCTCGCGGATTTGGACGAACGCAGGCCCGTCGATCTCTGTGCGTCGGTCGTACTCGGTGGCCCCCTCCCGAAACCGCAGTATCTCGATGAACGCTTTGGGGACGACGATCCGGGGCGTGTCGAGGAGCAAGAGCGAGCCTGCGACGGTGAGTGTGGTCTTTCGCCGATGCTGCTTGACAAGCCCGCGTTCCTCCAACCGCTCCGGCAAGTCGTCGGAGTCCGACCACCCGAAGGCGCGCCTCACCGTGGCCAGCGCGTCATCTTCGACATCAGCGAGCGGGACGCCGCTTGCCTCGCGCTCGAACCTGCCGAGCGACCGCGACGAGATGAACTCGCGCAGGTCGGACCCGATCAATGCTGTGTTCCGAGGTCCGCGGCGGACGAGCACCCGTCCGTTCGATGCCTGCGCGAACCCCTCCGTGCGCTTCGCCACCGCGATGACGATGATGGGGATCCGATCCACGACGAGTTGGATGACCTCGTAGCGCCCTGGGCTGTGCACCTCGGCGAGGGCGGCGTGGATGCTTTCTGCCGCGGCCTGCGAAAGCTCCTTGCCCACGAGCCGCCCGCTGTCGTCGACGCCGATGAGGATCACGCCGCCGTCCGCATTCGAAAACGCCACGACGGCGTCTTGCAGCGCCTTTCCGCCGAGCCCGGACTTGCGCTCGACGTAGTGCGTCTCCCCTGGAAAGGCCGCCTTGAAATCCGCCGCGGTGAATACCATCGGAGGGGTGTCCGGGTTCTCCGGGTGAAACGGCGGGTATGGCAAACTTTGTGATTGGCGAGCCATGGATTACAAGTTTGGCATAACTCGCTAGCGGCCGAAGGCTGCCTGACGCAGTGCGGCGACTACCCCGCCGGGGTCGTCCACTTCGAGCACCAGGCGCTCGAACGCGGCGCCGCCGTCGAGCTCGATCACCACCACTCGCTCACCCCGGTGCACGCCCCACAGGTCCTTGCCGAAGCGGCCCCGCCACGTGCCGAAGCTGAGCCGGCCTGGCAGGTGTGCGCCGGGTGCCCGCAGGCCTCGGCGCTTGGGCGGCGGCCCGACCGCGGCGGAGACGACGGCCGTGCGGGGGATGCGAACGGTGCGCCGCAGGGCATAGGCGGCCTCCAGGCCGGAAAAGCGGACCACGAGGTCGTCGTCCTCGACCGCGAGCGTGGGCATAAAGGGAACCTATCGGTTTGTTGGAAATGGGCCGCACAAGGCGGCCGGTAGGATCGAGGTCGATGGCCGAGGACCAAAGCAGCGCTGCTTCCTTCGGGCCGAACCAGTGGCTCGTCGAGGAGATGTACCAGCAGTACCGGCAGGACCCCGCTTCCGTCAGCGAAAGCTGGCAGGAGTTCTTTGCCGACTACCGCCCGGAGGACGTGCAGCCGACCAACGGCGCCGCCCCCAAGGCAGCGGCAGCTCCCGCGCCTGCGGCCGCCCCGGCCGCCGCCGCACCCACCCCCGCACCGACCCCGGCCCCTGCCGCTCCGCCTGGGGCGCAGCCGTTGCGGGGCGCTGCCGCCCGCATCGTGCAGAACATGGAGGCCAGCCTCGGCGTCCCCACGGCCACCAGCTTCCGGGTGGTGCCCGCCCGCCTGCTCGAGGTCAACCGCAAGATCCTCAACAACCACCTGTCGCGCACCCGCGGCGGCAAGGTGTCCTTCACCCACCTCATCGGCTACGCCGTGGTGCAGGCGCTGCGCGAGGTGCCGGTGATGAACTCGTCGTTCGTCGAAGGCGAGCCACCGTCGGTGATGCGACACGAGCACGTCGGCCTCGGCCTGGCCGTCGACGTCACCAAGTCCGACGGCAGCCACACCCTCCTGGTGCCGTGCATCAAGGAAGCCGACACGCTCGACTTCAAGGGCTTCTGGCTGGCCTACGAGGAGCTCATCCGCAAGGTCCGCAACAACAAGATCACCGCGGACGACTTCGCGGGCACCACCGTCAGCCTCACCAACCCGGGCACCATCGGCACCGTGCAGTCGGTTCCCCGGCTCATGCCCGGCCAGGGCCTGATCGTCGGCGTCGGGCGCCTCGACTACCCCGAGGAGTACCAGGCGGCCGACCCCCGCATGCTGGCCGAGCTCGGCGTCAGCAAGGTCATGACGATCACCTCGACCTACGACCACCGCATCATCCAGGGGGCGGAGTCGGGCGAGTTCCTCCAGCGCGTGCACCGGTTGCTGCTGGGCGAGGACGGCTTCTACGACGAGGTGTTCAAGAGCACCGGCGTGCCCTACGAGCCGGTGCGGTGGCGGCGCGACATCAACCCCGTCGACCGCGAGCGCTCGCACCTGGAGAAGCAGGTGCACGTCCAGACGCTCATCAACATGTACCGGGTGCGCGGCCACCTCATCGCCGACCTCGACCCGCTGGCGGCCAAAGAGCCGCGCATGCACGCCGAGCTCGACCCGGCCACCTACGGCCTGACCATCTGGGACCTCGACCGCGAGTTCTACGTCGACGGCCTGGCCGGGCGCGATGTCATGACCTTCGGCGACGCCCTGGGCATCCTGCGAGATGCCTACTGCCGCACCATCGGCGTCGAGTACATGCACATCCAGGAGCCCGACCAGAAGCGCTGGATCCAGCAGCACGTGGAGGGCGTCAACTCGCAGCTCTCGAAGGACGAGCAGCGCCACATCCTCGACCGCCTCAACGCGGCTGAGGCTTTCGAACGCTTCCTCCACACCAAGTACGTGGGCCAGAAGCGCTTCGGCTTGGAGGGCGGCGAGTCGGCCATCCCCATGCTCGACACCATCATCGACGAGGCGGCGCGGGGTGGCCTGGCCGAGGTCGTGTTCGGCATGGCCCACCGCGGCCGGCTCAACGTGCTGGCCAACATCGTGGGCAAGTCGTACCGCGAGCTGTTCCGGGAGTTCGAGGGCGACATCGACCCCAACACCGTGCAGGGCTCGGGCGACGTGAAGTACCACAAGGGCGCGGCGGGCAAGTACGTGGGGCTGTCGGGCCGGGAGATCCCGGTCACGTTGGCGTCCAACCCGTCGCACCTCGAAGCCGTCGACCCCGTGGTCGAAGGCATGGCCCGGGCCAAGCAGGACCTGCTCGACCAGGGCACCGAGTACCCGGTGTTGCCGCTGCTGATCCATGGCGACGCCGCCTTCGCAGGCCAAGGGGTGGTGGCCGAGACGCTCAACCTCTCGGCGTTGCGGGGCTATCGCACCGGCGGCACCATCCACTTGGTCATCAACAACCAGGTCGGCTTCACCACCGCACCGGAGTCGGCGCGCTCGTCGGTGTACGCCACCGACGTGGCCAAGATGGTGCAGGCGCCGATCTTCCACGTGAACGGCGACGACCCCGAGGCGTGCGTGCGGGTGGCGCGCCTGGCGTTCTTGTTCCGCCAGGCGTTCAAGAAGGACGTCGTCATCGACATGGTCTGCTACCGCCGGTTCGGCCACAACGAAGGCGACGAGCCGAGCTACACGCAGCCCCAGATGTACGAGCGCATCGAGAAGCGGCGCTCGGTGCGCAAGCTCTACACGGAAGCGTTGGTCAACCGGGGCGACATCACCGTCGAGGAGGCGGAGAAGGCACTGGAGGACTTCTCGGCCCGCCTGCAGGTGGCGTTGGAGGAGACCCGGCAAGCAGCCCCGCCGCGGCCCACGGCGTTGGTCACCGCGCCGTCGGTCGAGGTGCAGTCGTCGCCGCCCACCGGCGTCGACCGCGATGTGCTCGACCGCATCGCCACCGCCCTGCACAACCCGCCCGAGGGCTTCACCGTCCACCCCAAGCTGGGCAAGCAGTTGGAGGCGCGGGCCAAGGTCTACGCCGACGGCGAGGTCGACTGGGCCTTGGGCGAGGCGCTCGCCCTGGGGTCGTTGCTGCTGGAAGGGCGCGACGTGCGCGTGGCCGGGCAGGACACCCGACGGGGCACGTTCTCGCAGCGCCATGCCGTGCTCGTCGACTACGAGGAGGGCCACGAGCACGTCCCGTTGGCCACACTGGCGCCCGCCGGCGAGCAGGGCCGGTTCTTCATCTACGACTCGCTGCTGTCGGAGTTCGCTGCGTTGGGCTTCGAGTACGGCTATTCGGTGGTGCACAAGGACGCCCTGGTGGCGTGGGAGGCCCAGTTCGGCGACTTCGTCAACGGCGGCCAGGTGATCATCGACCAGTTCATCGTGGCGGCCGAAGACAAGTGGGGGCAGACCTCAGGGGTCACCCTGCTGTTGCCGCACGGCTACGAAGGCCAGGGCCCGGAGCACTCCTCGGCCCGGCTGGAGCGCTTCCTCACCCTGTCGGCCGAGGACAACATCCAGGTCGTCTACCCGTCGACGGCGGGCCAGTACTTCCACCTGCTGCGGCGCCAAGTGGTGCGCGACAAGCGCAAGCCGTTGGTGGTCATGACGCCCAAGTCCCTGCTGCGGGCGCGCCAGGCCCGCACCCGGGTCGACGAATTGGCCGACGGTCGCTTCCGCGAGGTGATCGACGACGCGTCGGTGGACGACGCCGCCTCGGTGCGCCGCGTGGTGCTGTGCTCGGGCAAGGTGGCCTACGAGGCCATGGCTCGACGCGACGAGGCGGGCCTGCCTGCTGCGGTCGTGCGGGTCGAGCAGCTCTACCCGTGGCCCGAGGAACAGGTGGCCGCCGCGCTGGCTCGCTATCCCAACGCGGGTGAGGTGGCGTGGCTGCAGGAGGAGCCCGAGAACATGGGTGCGTGGACGTTCGTGCAGCCACGGCTCCTGCAGGTTGCAGGCGACGACTTCACGGTCCGCCACGCCAGCCGGGTGGAGACGGGTTCGCCCGCCTCCGGCTCCGCCGCCCTGCACGCCATGGAGCAGGAAGACCTCTTGGCCCGCACGTTCGAGGGCCTCTAACCCGGACCAGAAGCGGGCTCAGCGGGGCGTGCGCCACATGGGGGTGAGGGGCGGCGAGTCGGCCACTCGCAGTTCGTCGCCCATCGGCACGAACCCGTGGCGGTGGTACAGCAGCTTGTTGCGCGGCGACGTGGCCTCGAGGTAGGCGGGGCGTCCCTCGGCGTCGGCCTTTTCGAGCACGTGCTCCAGCAGGGCGCTGCCAAGGCCCTTGCCTTGGGCGGCGGGGTCGGTGGCGATGAAGGGGATGTACCAGTGGGGCTCGTCGATGGTGGCGTGGCGCTTCTCCATGGCCGTCACCAGCTTGAGGACCCGGGGGAGCCGCCGTCCGCACATGGCCCGGTAGGCCGGGAGCAGGCGCAGGCTGTCGGTGGCGGGGGCCTTCCACTTGTCGGGCGGCACCCAGATGACGACGCCCTTGCCCTCGCCCGCGCTGTAGACCTCGGCCTTGGGCAGGTATGTGGTCTTCAGGGCGGCGGCAAAGGTTCGCGTGCCGCCACGGGCGTAGGCCTTGGGTGTCGCGAGCCACGTGACGACGGGATCGTCGGCGAAGGCGCGGGCCAACGTCTCGGCCAGTTGCGGGCGGTCGCCGTCGGTCGCTCGTCGGATTTCCATGGCGCGAACGCTACGCCACTGCGGCTTTGAAGCCCTTGGGCCCGCAGACGCCGTCGCCCTGGCCCAGGCCCACGACGATGAAGTGGTTGGTGGCCGGGCCGAGGAGGCCATCCTCGGTGAGGTTGAGGCTGAGCTTGCGGTTGCCTTGGCGCTGCAGCCAGCGCACGAGCTCGCGGTTGGTGTTGCCCGTGAGCTTGTCGGCCAGGGTCGGGGCGTGGCCCCGCACGAAGTCGGGCCAGCCGATCATGTTGCGACTGCACGCCGCATCGGTGTTCGACCCCCACGCGCCGTCGGCGCCCGCGCCGACCAGTTGCTGCAGCTCGGCGATGCGGCCCTTCTGGTCGGTTGTCGGCGGGGAAGGCGGTGGCGGGGGCGGCGGGTTGGCGCCGCCGAGGATCTGGGCCGCCCGCGCCCGGAAGTCGTTCATGTCGATGCCGGCCGGGTCGATCTTGCGCGACGTCCACTCTCGGTGGGCGCAGATGTTGTCGACGTTGCCGCCCACTGCGCCCTGCAGCGCGGCGGCCAGGCGCACGTAGGCGTCGAGTTGTACCTGCGGCCAGGCTTCGCCCCGCCCGGTGTTCTCGGCCTCGATGCCGAGGACCGACGAGTTGCCCGTCAGGTCGCGCCACGCGCCCTTGCCCGCGTGGTTGGCCCGGCCTGAGGCCACCACGTAGACGGCGCCGCTGCGAGCCAAGCCCACGTTGCACAACGGGCCGGGGCAGTCGGACCGGCCCCGCACCAGGAGGCCGAGGCTCGGCATGTCGCCGTTGGCGCTGCCCGCGGTGTGATGGCACACCACGCCGCGAGGGTTGAACGACTCGGCGCCGCGTGACTGCCAGCCGTCGACCTCCACCACTGTCAGGCCCGCTTGGCGCAGGCGGTCGGCCAGCCACAGTTGGCGGGGCACCGTTACGCACCTCCCGCTGTGGCGAGGCGGTGGTACTCCTCGATCCGGGCGGGGTCGCCTTCCGGCGAGAGGACCACGTACAGCAGGTTCTCGTCCGGCGTGGCGTCGGCCTCGAAGTCGATCCCACACGATTCCTGTTCGTCGTCCGGCTCCATGCCGGCGACCGTATGAAGCGCCATTCAGTCGTTGCGACACCCAAACGGGTGAAGTTCCGTCACCCGCGTGCGAACTTGTGTAGAGATCGCGCCGTTTTCCGGCGCGATTCCTACGCAACTTCGCTCGACCGGCCTAGTCCTGCACGAGGGCGGCGATGCGGCGGGCGATGGCCGGCGCGTGCTTGAAGCCGTGGCCGCTGAAGCCTGCGGCCACCACGATGGGGCCGTGGCGCTCGACCACGAAGGCGTTGTCGGGGGCGGTGGCGTAGAGGCACGTGGTGGCCGTGGTGGCCCAGGTCTCCAACCCGGGCAGCCACTCCTCCACGTAGTCGACCACCCGCTGCTCGCCGAGGGGGTCGATCTCGTTGTCGCGTTCGTCGGGGTCGACTACCGCGCCGGTGCCGTGCTCGGCCACCTTCACGCCCTCGTCGGGCGTCTCCAGGCCGTAGCGGGCGGGCTCGCCGTAGTGCACGAAGCTGGGCCACGCCATGTCGTCGCGGCGGGGCAGGAAGTGGAACGTCTGCTCCTGGGTCACCGTCAACGGCGGTGCAGAAGCGAGCCCGTCGACCAGCTTGTCGGCCCACGCCCCGGCGGCCACCACGACCACCGGTGCGATGTACTCGTCGAAGTCGGTCACCACCACGACGTCGCCGCCGTCGGCCTCGTCGAGCACCTCGATCTCGTGCACCGGCTGCGAGTAGTAGACCTCGGCCCCGTGCGAGGCGGCCGCCTCGGTGAACGCCCGCAGCGCCTGTTCCGACAGCAGCCGCCCGCCGTCGCGCTGGTACACGACCGGCCCGACGAAACGCATCCCGGGCCATCGCTCGGCGGCCACTTCGGCTTGCAGCACGTCGTAGCGCACGCCCGCCCCGTCGAGGGTGGCGGCGATGGCCCGCAGCTCCTCTACGTCGCCGTGGTCGACCCCGCCGGTGGTGACGAGCACCTCTTTCTCGGCGTCCTCTTCCAGCGCCCGCCACAACGGCAGCGCTTCGGCGGCCAGGCGCACAAGCGCCGGGTCACGGTCGGCCAAGCGGAACGTCCGGGTAGCGCCGTGCGAGCTTCCCCGCGTGTGGAGGTATTCGAACTGCTCGACCGTGACGACGTGCGTCCCCCGTCGGGAGAGCTCCCACGCCACTGCCGCCCCCATCACGCCGGCGCCCACCACGACGACGTCGCAGCGCCTCATGCCCGTCAGATTCGCACAGGAAAGCCGACGACGCGCTCCAGCTCGTCGAGGGCGGCGTCGGGATCCTCCACCTTGATCGTCGTCATGCCCATGGCCCGGGCGGGCTTGAGGTTCACGCCGAGGTCGTCGAGGAACACCGCTTCGTGCGGTTCGATGTCGAGCAGTTCGCACGCCAACTCGTAGAAGCGCACCTCGGGCTTGCGGATGCCGACCTTGCTCGACTCCACCACGGCGTCGAACAACGCCACGATCGCCTTGATCTCCGGCGGCCCGTCGCCCCAGGCGAAGTTGTTGGTGAGCAGCCCGACCTTCAGCCGCTCCTTGCACCGCTTTACCGCCTCGACCACCTGGGGGCGGATGTCGCCCAGCAGCAAGGCCAGCACGGCACGGGCGTCGACGGTGTGGCCCGCCTCGGTCGCCTCGGCTTCGAACAGCTCGCAGAAGCCGTCGATGCTGACCTCGTTGCGCTCCAGCTTGGCCCAGGCGTTGTCGTGCGGGTTGGCCGCGTTGAGGGTGCGGAAGAAGTCGCGCGGCAGCCCGTGCTCCTCCTCGAAGCGGCGCATCGCCTCGAACGGGCTCGACAGGATGACGCCTCCGAAGTCCCACAGGACGGCCTTGATCACGGCGGGCATCCTAGGGAGGGTCCCAGCGGTCGCTTAATCTGCTGGGACCGTGTCTGAACGAAGTGTCGTCGTCGACGGCTCCAACATCGCCACCGAAGGTCGCTCGATGCCGAGCCTCAACCAGTTGGTCGAGGCTGTGGCCGAGTACCAGAAGGAATTCCCCGACGACGAGATCATCGTCGTCGTCGACGCCACCTTCGGCCACCGCATCGACGAATCGGAGCGAGCCGCCTTCGACGAGGCGGTCGCCCACAACGAGATCGTGTCTCCGCCTGCCGGCGCCATCGGCCGGGGCGACGCCTTCCTGCTGCGCATCGCCGACAAGGTGGGCGCCACCGTCCTGTCCAACGACTCCTTTCAGGAGTTCCACGGCGAGCACGAGTGGCTGTTCAACAACGGACGGCTCATCGGCGGCAAGCCGGTGCCCGGCGTGGGCTGGATCTTCACCCCCCGCACGCCCGTGCGCGGGCCGCGGTCGCGCACCGCAGTGGCCGAAGCCAAGCGGGCCAAGCGCCCGGCCAAGGTCGAAGGGGCGCGGTCGAAGAAGGTGGCCAAGGCCATCGAGGTGGCCACCGACGAAGCGGTCGAGCCCGAGTCGCCCTCGGCCCGTCGCCGCCGGCGCCGCCGTAGCGGCACGGCCGCGGCGCCTCCTGCCGAGCCCGTCAACGAGCCCCTGTCGTTCATCCAGTTCGTGGCCGACCACAAGCCGGGCAGCGAGGTCGACGGCGAGGTCGAGAGCTTCTCGTCGCACGGCGCCTTCGTGATGGTGGGCGAGGCCCGGTGCTACATCCCCTTGAGCGCCATGGGCGACCCCGCCCCCCGAGCCGCACGCGACGTGCTGCGCAAGGGCGAGACCCGCCGGTTCGTGGTGCAGGCCCTCGACCCGCCCCGGCGGGGCATCGAGCTCGCCCTGCCCGGGTTCGTACGGGTGGCGGGCACACCGACCGACGAGACCGTCGAGGAAGAGATCGCTGCCAGCAAGCCCGCGGCCACGCGACGGCGGGCCAAGAAGGCGGCGCCCCCCGAGGCCGCCCCGGTGAAGGCTGCGGCCAAGCGGACGACCAAGAAGGCGGCCGCTCCCGCCCCCGAGCCCGAGGCGGCGCCCGCGGAGGCACCGGCCAAGAAGGCGCCGGCCAAGCGCACCAAGAAGACCGCCGAGCCGGTGGCTGAGGCGCCCGCCAAGAAGGCACCCGCCAAGAAGGCCGCGCCCGCCAAGAAGGCGGCAGCGACCAAGAAGGCGGCGCCCGCCAAGAAGGCGGCAGCGACGAAGAAGGCTGCTCCCAAGAAGGCCGCGGCCACCACCAAGGCAGCGCCTGCCAAGAAGGCACCGGCCAAGAAGGCGGCCCCCAAGAAGGCAGCACCCGCCAAGAAGGCCACCACGACGAAGGCCGCGGCCAAGAAGGCGCCTGCCAAGAAAGCGGCCAAGAAAGCCACGTGAGTTGCCACAAGTGCGCGTCCCCACGCGCACAACTGGCAACCGAGTGAGGCGGGCCTAGGGTTGGGGGCGATGCGCATCGCCACCTGGAACGTGAACTCCCTCAAGGCCCGGATGCCCCGGGTGGAGGAGTGGCTCGCCTACGCCCAACCCGACGTCCTGTGCATGCAGGAGACCAAGCTCTCCGACGCCACCTTCCCCACCATGGCCTTCGACGCGCTCGGCTACGAGAGCGCCCACCACGGCAGCGGCCAGTGGAACGGCGTGGCCATCCTCAGCAAGGTCGGCATCGACGACGTGGTCGAGGGCTTCTGCCAAGGCATCGAGGCCGACCACGACACCCGCCTCATCAGCGCCACGTGCGGCGGCGTGCGGGTGAGCAGCGTCTACGTGCCCAACGGCCGGGCCCTCGACGACCCGCACTACCAGTACAAGCTCGGTTGGTTCGAGCGGCTGCGCACACACCTGGAGAACACCTGCGACCCCGACACAGCGGTAGCCGTGTGCGGCGACTACAACGTCGCCCCCGAAGACCGCGACGTGTGGGACCCCAAGCGCTTCCGCAAGACCACCCACACCTCCAAGCCCGAGCGCGACGCCCTCAAGAACCTGGAGGACTGGGGGCTGCAGGATGCCTTCCGCGCCCTACACCAGGAGGAAAAGCTCTACACCTACTGGGACTACCGGGCGGGCGACTTCCACATGCACCGGGGCATGCGCATCGACTTGATCCTGGCCTCCAAGCCGCTGGTGGAACGGGCCCGCTACGCCCTCATCGACCGCTTCGCCCGCAAGGGCAAGTTGCCGTCCGACCACGCCCCCATGCTCGTCGACTTCGACCTCGACGGCGCATGAGCAACGGCTGGGGCGAGCTCGTCCGCCGCGCCCTCGACGCCGAGCTCACGCCCGACCGCGCCGCCCGCCGCCACATGGGCGATGCCGTCCGCCGGCTCATCGAGCGGCTGATGTCGCGCGCCATACCCGCCGACGCGTTGAACGAGGCCGCCGTCGCCGTCGAGCAGCTCAGCGCCCGCTTGGCCGAGTACGAGGGCAGGCGTGACCTCGACGGCTTCGGCGAATCCGCCATCGCAGGCACGCCCACAGCCCTGTTCGACCACAGCCCTGAAGTCGGCCAGGGCAACCCGCTGGCCCCGCCGCTGGTCCTCACCATCGACGGCGACACAGTGACGGGGCGGGCCTGCTTCAACGCCGCCTACGAAGGGGCGCCCGGCTGCGTACACGGCGGGCATGTCGCCGCCGCCCTCGACGAGGTGCTCGGCATGGCCAACGCCATGAACGGCGTCCCGGGCATGACCGGCACGCTCACCGTCCGCTACGTCCGCCCCACGCCGCTCTACACCGACCTGCGCTTCGAAGGACGGGTCGACCGCATCGACGGGCGCAAGATCTTCACGTCGGGCCGCGTGCTCGACGGTGAGGAGGTGACGGCCGAGGCCGACGCCGTGTTCATCACCGTCGACTTCGAGCGCATCGCCGCGCTCTACGACAAGCGCAAGCAGCCCGGCGACTAGCGACTAGCGACTACCGACGGGCGTTGACGCGGCGCCGCTCGACGTCGCCCGAGAACACCCGGAAGTCCTCTTCCACCACGAACTCGCCCAGCGGCAAGGGCAGGGCGGCGGCGCCGCTGCCCCGGAACGGGCGGGGCCGCCGCGGCTCGGTGCGCCCGGTGCTCCCGCTGCGCCCTCGGTAGACGATCACCGAGGTGGGGTCGGGGGAGGCTTCCAGCGCGGCCCGCACTGTGTCGGAGAACCGGAACCGTGCCCACGCCGCGTCGTTGGGGAACTTGGCTTCGAACACCACCCCGCATTTCTGGTGGTGCCACCCCCAGTCGAGGGCTCCGTGGACCAGTGCTGCTTCGACCAAGCTGTCCCCCCACGCCTCCGCCCAGAGCGAGGCGGCGAAGGAGCCGTCGAAGACCTCGAACGACATCCAGAACGCCACGGCGCTCAGGATACGCAGTCGTCCGCCGTCTCGCGTCGCCGCCGCAACGCCAACGCCGCACCCAGCGCCGCAGCACCCAGGCCGAAGCCCACCTCGAGCCCGCCACCGGTGGCAGCCAGCTCGCCGCCGGTGGCGCGACCGACCTCGTCGCTCTTGCCGCGCCCCCGGCCGTCACCCGGTCCAACCGAGCCCGCCAGCTTGAACGGCGCGGCGATCACGAGTTCCACGTTGCGGTCCTCCGGCGTGCCCAGCGCTGTGGCCAATCCGACCTGGTAGTCGTTGGCCGACAGCTCGCGGCTGATGGCCGCCAGCGACAGCACGTCGGTGGCGCCCACTGTGGTGGTCGGCGGCGCCGCGTGCTCCACGGTGACGCCGAACAGCGACAACGTGCCGTCGCGGTTGTCGACGATCTCCACGATGCGGGCCTGCTGCGGGTAGTCGACGTGGGCGGCGGTGAGCACCTCCCAGAACCCGCCGGCGCGGCTCGCCGGGTCGGGGTGGGGTACCACCCGGTTCTCGTGGCTGTGGCCGTTGACCCACAGCACCACGTTGGGGAACCGGTGCAGCAGCGCCTTGATGGCATCGCCGGTGACTCGCTGCCCGCCCGTCGAGGGGTCGGGGAAGACGTTGGTCATGGCGGCCAGGTTGTGGTGGCTGAAGACCACGACCAACCGATCGGCCGCCGAGGTGCGCACCTCCACGCCCGCGCTGTCGAAGTAGCGCGACGACACCGCCCGCAACTGCTGCTCCAGCCACGCGAACTGCGCCGGGTCGATCGAGCCCTCGGCGTAGCCGCCCCGGTTGCACGTGTCGAGCACGATGCCCGTGACCGCGGGCGCAACCTCGAACGAGTAGTAGAGCGTGTTGGTGGCCACGTTCTCCTCGGTGAGGCCGTGGCCGTCGTGCGTGCCGTGGAGGTGGGCGGCGGCGAACTCCACCGAGCTCACGAACCGCCGCTTAGGGTCGGGGGTGACGGGGCGGGCGGGGGCGACGGCGAGGGCGGCGAGCACGGAAGGGTCCTGCTCGACCAAGCCACGCTGGAAGTCGGTCGGCGAGATGCCCGCGGGCAGGTTCACCACCTTCACCGAACCGGTGGCGACGGCCTCGAAGGCGCTGTTCTCCGGCGCGTTGCCCTGCACCAGCCCGTCGTGGTTGCCGTTGACGGTGAACCAGGGCGCGGTCAGCCCGGTGGCCGTGAACGGCGCCACCGCGGCCACCAGGAGGCCGGGGTAGGCGGGGAACCCGTATGTCTTCTTGTACTGGTCGCCCTCGGGGTCCTCGTCCTCGGGGTGCCAGTAGTGGGGGTCGAACGTGAGCGGGTCCTGGTCCTGCACCCCCTCGTAGGCGGGGCCGCCGCTGTTGGGTGCCAGCGGGCCGCCGTCGAGCAGGGTGAGGAACCACTCCAGCTCGTTCGCCTGCTGGTTGTCGATGTTGTCGCCGGTCGACACCGCGCAGTCGAACGGCCGCCCGGTGACCGGCCCTTGCCCGATGTCGTTGATGCGCCGCACCATCGACTCGGCCACCTGGGCGGTCAGCACCTCTTGGGGCCGCTGCGCCGAGGTGAAGGGGTTGCCGTAGCGGTCGAGGAACTCCACCCGGGCCGGGCTCTGGGCGTCGATGACGTGCACGTCGGTGAGGTGCACGATCGAGGCCACGCCTTCCCGGCGGCCCTCTCGTCCCGGCTTGGGCTCCACGCCGAGCGTCCGCACCACAAAGGGCCGGCCGGGGCCGGAGGTGAGCCGTCGGTAGGGGCCGTTGCCCGTCGGGATGATCGTGGCTTCCAGCGTCGTGCCCCGAGGCGACGCCAGCCCGGCCAGCGCCTGGGCCGCCGCCCGCTCGGAGCGGAACAGGCCGGGCGCCACCAACCCGCCGGCTGCCACGGCGCCGACCCCACCAAGGAACCCGCGCCGGGAGATCTCCACCATGGGCTTGGTTATCCCACCCGGCGGAACTGACGAACCCGTCAGGCCAGGTGGGTGCGCAGCTTGCCCAGGCCCGTGCCCAAGGCGTTGCGCAGATCGACGTCAGGAACGCCCAGTTGGTGGTGCAACTGCTCCAACGACAGGACCGGTGCGCCGCCCAACCCGTAGACCGAGGTGATGACCCGGCGCTCCAGCGGCTCCAGGTCGTCGAAGACGTGGGTGGAAGGCGACGTCAGCGAGAGCAGGTCGTCGTCGACGTCGGCGTCGAGGTCGATGGTCTCGGGCGGGCTGTCGGGGTAGGGCCACCCGTCCTCGGCAGGCCAGAGAAAGGTCGGTGGCATACCGCGGTTGTCGCGCCGGAAAGGGCTCCCGTCAACCCTCGATCCACTGGTCGAGGGCACGGGCTTCGAGCTGGGCGTGCTCCGCCATGCCCGCCACGATGGCCTTCTCCACCCGTCCGCCGACCAAAGGGAAATGCACCCGCAATTCCCCCTCGGCGGTGCGAATGGTGCCGGCGCCGTCGGTTTCCAGGTGGGTGCGGTAGCTGCACGTGAGCCGGCCCGTGTAGTGCTCGGGAAGGATGCGGTGCTCGCTGCGGTGGGTGGCGCGGTCGACGGTGGCGCTGTCGACCCAGGTCAGCCGAGCGGGGTCGACCACTGCGGTCACGGCCGAGGAGAGCTGGCCCGCAAAGGCGTAGCGCACGTCGAGATGCACGATCTGGCCCACCTCTTCCCGGCGCAGCAGCTCGGGCCGCCCCAAGTTGGGCAGCTCGGCCAGGCGGTCGAGGAAAGCGGGGTCGACCAGGGCGTCCTCGACGGCCGACAGGGGTGCTTCGAAACGCTGTTCGATGCGGAACCGCACCGTCTGAGACTACGACCCGGCGCGGGCGACCACGTCGAGCAGCGACGGGCCGAAGGCCGCCGCCTTCAGAGGGCCGAGCATGGCCTGCAGTTCTGCAGAGGTGGTGGGCCGGGCCTCGGCCACTGCCGCGAGCACGGCATCGGGCACCACGGCGGCGGCCGGGACACGCGCGGCGCGGGCCTGGTTGGCCCGCCAGCGCTGCAAGGCGTCGAGCACGCGGTCGCCCTCGGGGCGGGGCGAGCAGCGGCGAGCCCGGAACGGTGCGGCGGCAGCGGCCACGGCGGCCACGGCGGCTTCGATGTCGGCCAGCCATGGCGAGGGGCTGCGCAGCCGCCCGTTGCGTTCGGCCGCCCACGAGCAGTGCAAGGTGGTGACGGCCCGCGACAAGGCCACGTAGAGCAGGCGGCGTTCTTCCTCGTCGTCGCCTCCCGCCACCGGCACCAGCCCGTCTTCGACGCCGGCCACGAACACGGTGGGCCACTCCAGCCCCTTGGCCCCGTGGAAGGTGGCCAGGGTGACGGCGTTGGCGTGCCCGTCGCGGTCGTGCGGGCGCACGACGGCGTGCAGCCACGACACGAACCCCGGTCCCGACGGCGACCGGTCGAAGCGCTGGTACTCGGCGGCCAGTTCCACCAGCGGCTCGACGGTGAGGTCTTTGACGGCCGAGCGGAAGGGCACGGCAGGCGGCGTGTCGACCAGCGCCCGCAACTCGGCCTTGGCCTCGGGCGTGCGCAGCCAGGCGTTGCCCGGCGAGGCATGGGGGATGCCCCGAGCTCGCAGCGCCGCTTCGAGCGGGCGCAGTTGCGCATTGGTGCGCACCAGCACGGCGATGTCGGACCACGGGGTGCCCGGGGCGTGGGCCAAGCGCACCTGGCGAGCGACATCGTGGGCTTCGAGCGGCGCAGTGTCGTGGCGGCGAACCGTGGGTAACGAGGCGCCGGGGCGGTCCGCGTGCCGCGGCGGACGCGGCGGGCCCGCCCCACCAGTCGTTTCCGGGAGGACCGACGCAGCCACGGTGACGATGGCGCCGGTCGACCGGTAGTTGGTGTCGAGGCGCACGGCCTCGGCGGTCGGGAAGTGCTCGGGGAACCGGGCCAGGAGGGTGGGGTCGGCGCCGTTCCAGCCGTAGACGGATTGGTTGGGGTCGCCCACCACGGTGAGGTCGAGGCGGTCGCCCAGCCAGGCCCGCAGCAGGCGGAACTGCAGCGGGTTGACGTCCTGGTACTCGTCGACGAAGAAGTGGCGGAAGCGCCAGCGCAGCGCCTTGGCGAAGGCGGGGTCGGCCTCGATGGCCTCGGCGCAGCGCAGCAGCAGGTCGTCGAAGTCGAGCAAGCCGAGGCGCTGCTTGTCGGCCTCGTAGCGCTCGTAGTCGGGGTCGCCGGTGGGGCCGATGCCCTGGGCCTTGGCCCGCTCGATGCGGGTGGCCACGTCGCGAGGGACGAGGCGCGTCTTGTCGCGCAGGATGGCAGGCGCCCAGCGGCCGTCGTCGAGGGCCCGGCGGCGCAGCTGTGCCCAGGCCAAGGCGTGAAAGGTGCCCACGGTGACGCCTTCGACGCCGAGGGCAGCCAATCGGCTGCGTAGCTCGCCCGCCGCCTTGCGGGTGAAGGTGACGGCGAGCACGTGGTCGGCCTCGGCCTCCTGCGTGCGCACCCGGTAGGCGATGCGGCGGGTGAGGACCCGGGTCTTGCCCGAACCTGCGGCGGCCAAGATGGCGAGGGGGGCGGCCTGCGACGTGACCGCGGCCCGCTGGGCGGGATCGAGGTCGTCGAGCAGGTCCATCCTGTCGAGCGTAGGAACGGCGCCCGGCAACGAGGTGGATGCCCGCGAGGACCAGGGGACGCCGGCGGGCGGGGGGTCCCGTCGGCATCCGGCCCGGTCCCTACGCGACGGAGCCCCAAGTAGCCGATTCGACGCAAGCGTCGCCCGAACTTCTTGGGGCCCGTCCGTCGGTCCTCCGCCTCCGTACGCCCCTCGCCTTGCGGCTCGGGACGGACCTGGTGTGCATCTTCCGGAGAAGCTGCGCCACCCTCGACTTCGGACCTCCCCCGGCTCTCTCGCTCTTCGCTCCCGAGTCGGGCGTCGGCCTGAGGCCTTCATCCTGCTCGGTCGCTCCGTGCGTTCCTGCCGGAGTGATTCGCAGTGTGCGCCTGCTGTGAATAGGCGTCAAGGGGGTATTCATAAATCCCCAGGTCTTCCCCCGGGTAATGGCAGAAATCCCCCGGCGCGTCCACAGGTTGTCCTTCGATTACCGTCGCCCGGCGATGCTGAAGGCCTTCGCCGGCGGCCGCTTGTTCGGCTCGCTCCACGGCACCCCGCCGCCCCGGGTCCTCGCCCTCCACGGGTGGGGGCGCACGTCGCGCGACTTCGACGGCGTGCTGGCGGGCTGCGACGCCGTGGCTCTCGACCTGCCCGGCTTCGGGGCCACGCCGCCACCGCCGGAACCGTGGGGGGCGGCGGCCTATGCCTCCGCCGTGGCCGAGGTGGTCGACGAACCGGTGGTCGTGGTGGGGCACTCGTTCGGCGGACGGGTCGCCGTGCACCTGGCCGCCTCCCGGCCGGAGTTGGTGCGGGCGCTGGTGCTCACCGGGGTGCCGCTGCTGCGCCCGCCCGGGGCGGTGCGGCGCAAGCCTGCGTGGCAGTTCCGGCTGGGCCGGGCGCTGCACCGGCGCGGGTTGGTGGGGGATGCCCGCATGGAGACGCTGCGCGGGCGCTACGGCTCCGCCGACTACCGGGCCGCCCAGGGCATCATGCGGGCCGTGCACGTGGTGGCCGTCAACGAGACCTACGAGGAGCAACTGCGGGCGCTGCGCTGTCCCGTGGAGTTGGTGTGGGGCGAGGGCGACACCGACGTGCCGCTGTCGGTGGCGACAGCCGCAGCCTCGCTGCTGGCCGACGCCACCGTGACCGTGCTGCCCGGTGTGGGCCACCTGGTGCCCACCGCGGCGCCCGCCGACCTTCGCGCCGCCATCACCCGCGCAGTCCGGAGTACATAGCGTGCGGAAAAGGCACGCTATGTACTCGGGACGTGAGGTGGTGCGGCGGTGAGGCTGTTCGCGGTGTTGGTCGGGCTGGCCGCCGCGGGCGCGGGCGGGCTGCGGTGGCTGCGGGTGGCCCAGCGCGAGCACTACCTGCCCGGGTCGGTGTCGCGCTTCGCCCTCCGCTGGTGGCAGTTGGGCGCCAACCGGCTGCTGGCGGTGGCGGGCGTGCTCGGCGTCGTGCTCTCGACGGGCTCGCCGCTGGCCGGCGTGGTCGGCAGCCTGGCCGTGGCGACGGGACCGTTCGGCCTGTCGGTGCTGGGGCGCACGGCGCCCTTGGCCTGGACCCGCCGCATGCGCACGCTGGCCGGCGTGTGGGCCGGGCTGCAACTGCTGCTCGTGCTGGTCGGCTGGGTGGTCGGTTTGCCGGTGCCGTTCGCCGTGCTCGGCGCCCTGCTCGTCCCCGTCCTCGTCGACGCCGCCCTGGCCGTCACCAAGCCGATCGAGGACCGGCTGGCCCAGCCGTACGTCCACCAGGCTTCGATCCGGCTCAAGCAGGTGCGCCCCACGGTGGTGGCCGTCACCGGCTCGTACGGCAAGACCACCACCAAGGGCTACATCGCCCACCTCGTCGCGGGCACCAAGGCCGTGGTGCCCACGCCGCGGTCGTTCAACAACCGGGCCGGGCTGGCCCGGGCGATCAACGAGCACCTGGCGCTGGGCACCGAGGTGTTCGTGGCCGAGATGGGCACCTACGGCAAGGGCGAGATCGCCGAGCTGTGCCGCTTCGTGCCGCCCTCCATCGCCGTCATCACCGCCATCGGCCCCGTGCACCTGGAGCGCATGAAGACCGAAGAGGGCATCGTCGAGGCCAAGTCGGAGATCCTCGAGGGCGCCTCGGTGGCCGTGCTCAACGTCGACCACCCGTTGCTCGCGGCGCTGGCCGACAAGGTGGAGGCGACGGGCAAGCGAGTGGTGCGCTGCCGGGCCGCCGATGCGCCGGCCAACCCGCCCGAGGGCGCGCACCCGTCGAACGTGGCGTGCGCGGTGGCCGTGGCCCTCGAGCTCGGCGTGCCTGCCGACGTGGTCGAGTCCCGGGTGGCGGGGCTGCCGGTGGCCGAGCACCGCCTCACGGCGTCGACGGGTTCGGGCGGGTTCACCATCGTCGACGACACCTACAACGCCAACCCCGCAGGCACCACAGCGGCGCTCGCCGCCCTGGCCCGTCATGCGCAACCCGGGCACAAGCAGGTGGTGGTGACGCCGGGCATGGTCGAACTGGGGCCGCGCCAGGCCGAAGAGAACCAGCGCTTCGCCGCCGCCGCCGTGGCGCAGGCCACGCACTTCGTGGTGGTGGGCCACACCAACCGGGCGGCGTTGCTGGAAGGGGCCCGAGGCGGGCAGGCTGAGGTGCTCGTCGTGGAGACGCGCGAGGACGCCGTGGCCTGGGTGCGCGAGAACCTGCAGCCGGGCGACGCTGTCCTCTACGAGAACGACCTGCCCGACCATTTCCCCTAGGAGCCCGCTGTGCCCAACCCTGCCGTGATCTTCGGCGGTCCGTCGCCCGAGCACGACGTGAGCATCCTCACCGGCTTGCAGGCGGCCCGGGCCCTGGGTGCGGTGACGGCGATCTACTGGGCCAAGACCGGCGACTTCTTCGAGGTCGACCCCGCCTCGGAGGGACGTGACTTCCTCGACGGGCCGCCCCGCAAGGCCCCGCAATTGCGGCTGGTGGCGGGGGAGGGCTTCGTCGGCAAGAAGCGGCCGCTCGACCTGGGCCCGCTGGTGAACTGCTGCCACGGCGGCCCGGGCGAGGACGGCACCTTGCAGGCCGCACTCGACCTGGCGGGCTTGCGTTACACGGGGCCGACGGTGGCGGGCGCCGCGTTGGGCATGGACAAGTTGGCCTTCGGCAACGTGATGACGGCCGCGGGCCTGCCGTCGCTGCCGCGCACCGGGGGGCTGCCTGCGTTCGGCGGGCCGTGGATCGTCAAGCCCCGCTTCGGCGGATCGTCGATCGGCATCGAGGTGGTCGACGATGCCGACACGCTTGCCGCGCTGGCCCAGTCGTCGCCCCACCTGCGCAACGGCTACGTGGTGGAGCCGTACCGGCCCGAGGCCTACGACCTCAACGTGGGCGTGCGGTCGTGGCCGTCGGTCGAGCTGTCGATGATCGAAAAGCCGGTGCGCTCCACGGGCGGCAGCATCCTGGGCTTCGCCGACAAGTACCTGGCGGCGGGCGGCGAAGGCGGCATGGCGTCGGCTCCCCGAGAGCTGCCCGCCGTGCTGCCGGAGGCGTTGGAGAAGCAGGTGCGCACCATCGCCTCGCAGGTGGCCGAGTTGGCGGGGGTGCGGGGCGTGGCCCGCATCGACTTCCTGGTCGACGGCGACGACCTGTTCGTCAACGAGGTCAACACCATCCCCGGCTCGCTGGCCAAGTACCTGTGGGATGTGCCGTTCCCAAGCCTGCTGGCCGACCTGCTGGCCGAGGCCGACCAGCGGCCCACGCACCACTACACGGCGGCGGGGGCCGACGGCACCGCGCTGCGTTCGGCCGGGAGCATCGCGGGCAAGCTCGGCTGATGGTCGAGGTCGAGCCTGCTCGGTTCGCCGAGCTGGTGGGGGAAGCGCTCGACAGCATCCCGCCCGAGCTGGGCCGGTTGATGGACAACGTCGCCGTCATGGTCGACGACGTGTCGCCCCCCGGCGGGCTGCTGGGGCTGTACCAGGGCGTGCCGCTGACCGAGCGGGGCGACTACACGTTCGCCACACCCGACCGCATCACCATCTTCCGGCGCTCGATCTGCTCGGCGTGCTCGACGGAGGCCGAGGTGGTGCAGCAGGTACGGGTCACCGTCGTGCACGAGGTGGCCCACCACTTCGGCATCGACGACGACCGCCTCGACGAGCTCGGCTGGGCCTAGCCGGATCTGTTCGGGTGCCAGAATGCCGCCATGGGGCACTTCGCAGTGAGCGCCGTGGGGGCCGACCGGCCGGGGATCGTGGCCGCCGTGACCGGCGTGCTGGTCGACACCGGCTGCAACATCGAGGACTCGTCGATGTCGATCCTGCGCGGGCACTTCGCCATGATGCTGGTGGTGGCCGGGCCCGACGCGCTCGACGCCTCGCAGTTGGAACAGGCGCTCAGCGCCCCGGCCCGTGACCTCGACCTGGTGCTGGCCGTGCGGGCCATCGACGACGACGTGCCCGCCTCGCCCGAGGGCGACGAGTGGACGGTGTCGGTCTACGGCGCCGACAAACCCGGCATCGTGCACCAGGTCACCCGCCTGCTGGCCGACAACGGGGTGAACGTGACCGACGTGACCACCCGCGTGATCGGCGAGGCCGAGCGCCCGGTCTACGCCATGCTGCTCGACGCCACGTTGCCGCCCACCGTCGAAGCCGCCGACGTCGGCCGCCGCCTCGACGAGCTGGGCCGCAGCCTCGGGGTCGAGTGCGCCATGCACCCGTCCGAAGCCGACATCCTGTAGCCGGTACGCCATGCCCGTCCGCCCCGTCCTGCGGCTGCCCGAGGCGGTCCTGAAGCAACCGGCCAAGCCGGTCGAGGGCATCGACGACGCCGCTCGCGCGCTGGCCCAGGACCTGCTCGACACCATGCGAGTGTCGCCCGCGTGCGTGGGCCTGGCCGCCCCGCAGATCGGCGTCGGGTTACGGGCCTTCGCCGTCGACGTGACCGGGCATAAGAAGGCCCGCTCGTGCCATGGCGAGCTCGTGCTGTTCAACCCCGAAGTGGTGCTGGCCCACGGCCCCGTGGTCGGGCGCGAGGGGTGCATGAGCGTGCCCGACCTCACCGGCGACGTGGCCCGGGCCACCAAGCTGGTCGTGCGCGGCATCACCGTCGAGGGCGAGGACCGGGTGCTACAGGTCGACGCCTTCGAGGCCCGTGCGTTCCAGCACGAGATCGACCACCTCGACGGCCTGCTGTTCCTCGACCGGGTGGCGTCGGCCGACGCCGTGTTCCACCGAAAGGTCTATCGCTAGTGCTTCGTCCAGGAACCTCGGCCGCGTGGCATGGCGAAGCGGCGGCGCCGCTCGGAAGGCGCGACGACGAAGGAATACCTGGAAGGTATTTCGAGGAGGAGCAACGCCGCGAGCGGGGTCGCTGGTCGCCAGGACATCGCAAAGGTTTCTGGACGGAGCACTAGGACAGCTCCACGCCGCCGACGATGAGCCACCGTGTGACGCCGGTCAGACAGCTTTGGCCGGCACTGCTGTCGGGGACGATCTGGAACTGGCCGAACGCCTCCGACAACGGGTCGCCGACGAACCAGGTCGTGCCGACCAGCTCGTGGTCGTGTTCGTGGTCGCCGTGCACTTCGCCGTGGCCGCTCCACGACGCGCACCGGCCTGTCAACACGCCTTGGCCGCTGAAGCTGTTGCGGAACACCGTGTTGAAGGGATACCCGAACATGCAGACGCCTTGGACGTTGAAGAAGTAGACAGTGCTGACGAGGGCATCGACGCGGATGGGCGAGGCGGTGTGCAGGACACCGTGACCGTTGCACGACCCGGTCTCGGCCGCCATCGCAGCGGGCGGCGCACTTATCAGCAGGCTCGCCGCCAGCAAGGTCACGGGAAAAACGGCAGCACGGCGCATGGTCGTCTCCTCGACGGGGTGGTCACCTTGAATACGACCGACTGGCGCCCAAGTGTCACTCGTTTCGGGAGTGCGGCGCCTACCATCGACAGCGATGCCCTTCCCGCGGAAGCTGCTCAACGAGGGTGAGGACATTGTCCTCGACCTCCGGCCCCACTGGTGGGCGCTGGTGAAGCCTGCGCTGGCCGTCGTCGTGGCTGCCGCCTTGGTCGTCCTCGTCGCCAACGCCGTCGACCACGACCTGCCCACGTATGCGGCCGTCGCCGTCCTCATGTTCACCGTCGTGTGGATGGTGGCCCGTTACCTGGGCTGGGCGTCGACCAACTTCGTGGTGACCACCGACCGGCTCATTCACCGGGCGGGCGTGCTCGGCAAGTCGGGCCGGGAGATCCCGCTCGAACGGGTGAACGACATCGCGGTGAGCCAGACGTTTCTGGAGCGGCTGATCGGTAAGGGCGACCTGCTCATCGAGTCGGGGGGCGAACGGGGCCAGCAGCACTTCACCGACGTGCGCCGGCCGTTCGTGGTGCAGAACACCATCTACCGGGAGATGGAGCGGGCGGGCGCCCGTGACGCCGAGCGGGCGACAGGGGTGCGGGAACGGTCGATACCGGAGCAGATCGAAAAGCTCGACGAACTCCGCCAACGCGGGGTCGTCTCGCAGGCCGAGTTCGAGGCCAAGAAGGCCCAACTGCTCGAACGCATGTGATGCGGGTCGTCAGCCTGGTTCCGTCGGTCACCGAGACGCTCCTGGCGTGGGGGGTCGAACTGGTGGCGTGCACCCGGTTCTGCGAGCAGCCGTCGCTGCCCCACGTCGGTGGCACCAAGAACCCCGACAACGCCGCCATTGCGGACCTCCGCCCCGACCTGGTGGTCGTGAACGACGAAGAGAACCGCCGGGAGGACGCCGAGGCCCTGGCCGATGCCGGCATCGACGTGCACGTGGTGACAGTGCGGTCGCTCGACGACGTGGCGCCCGCACTGGTGCGACTGGCCGAACGGGTGGGCGTCCACTTCGAGCCGTGGCCGCCGGTTGCGTCACCGCCGCCGGCGGCGGTGAAGACGGCGTTCGTGCCCATCTGGCGGCGGCCGTGGATGACGCTGAACGCCGACACCTACGGCTCGTCGGTGCTCGCTGCGGTCGGCATCGCCAACGTCTTCGCCGATGCGCCCGAGCGCTATCCCACGATCACGTTGGAGGACGCCGTCGAGCGCCATCCCGACGTGGTGCTCGCACCCACCGAGCCCTACCCGTTCCGCATCGACCACGTGCCGGAGCTGGAGAAGGTCGCCCCGGTGGAGGTGGTCGACGGCAAAGACCTCTTCTGGTGGGGCGTCCGCACCCCCGCTGCGGTCGAGCGCCTGCAAGCCGCACTCCGGAGTACATAGCCCACCGAAAAGGTGGGCTATGTACTCCAGACGGTGGTTTGGTTGTGGCGGCGCTGAACCGGGAACGGGTTGTCCATGGAAACCGGCACAGTTGTCCTCATCGCAGTCGTACTGCTCGTCGTGGCTGCCGTTGTCGTTGTCGCCATGAAGCAGAAGTCGCGCAGGATCGATTCCAAGCGCGAGCAGGCGGCCGAGCACCGTGAAGCGGCGCACGCTACCGGCCTGGAGGCCGACCGCCGGGCCGCAGAGGCCGACGAGCGGGCGGCGCGGGCGCGGCGTGAGCAGCTCGAAGCCGAGCAGGAGCGGGTGGAGGCTGAGAAGGTCCGCAGCGAGGCCGCCGACCTCCACCGCAAGGCCGACGAGATCGACCCTGACCTCGATGACAGCGACGCCGACGACACACAGGCCACCGGTCGCCGGTAACGGCAACGGTCGGAGTTCCTACCGGTTCGAGACGACCGAGCGGTCCCCGGCCCGCAACCCTTCGATGATGCGGCGGTACGCGCCTGCCGAGTCGTCGCCCATCGAGTCGAGGTGGCTCCACTCCACGCCGCCGTCGCCTCGGCCGATGCCGTAGAGGCCGAAGCGGGGCTCGTAGGTGCCCCACTCGTAGTTGTCGGCCAGCGTCCAGTGGAAGTACGCACCGACCGGTATGCCCGCGTCGAGCGCCGCCACCAACGCGCCGAGGTTGGCGGCCAGGTACCGCGGCCGCGTCCACCGGTCGCGCCGCGGGTACGACAACGTGCCCGCCACCCGGTTGCACAGCCCGTTCTCCACCACCCACAGGTCGAGGCCCGGCTCGGCGTTGAGCTCGGCGTAACGGGTCAGCCCCTCGGGCCACACGGTGTCGTCCCACAGCTTGGGCGGCGGCACCCGGAGGTGGCTGTGCACGATGGGGTCGTAGTAGTCGACGGCCACCACGTCGAGCGTGCGCTCGCACGGGCTGTCGTATGCAGCGGCGATGGCACGGGGCAACGCCTTCTCCATGGGCACGGCCGAGTTGATGCGCTTGCGCAACAGCCACTCGAAGCGGCTGGGCGCCCGCAACGAACGGGCGTGGTACTGCTCCCGCCGTTCCCGCAACCACGGCCCGATGTCGTAGCGCCCCACCCCGTTGCTGCGGGCCAGCAGCACGTCGAGCAGCAACCGGTCGGGCTCGTACACCGACATCGGGTAGGTGTTGGTGGTCACCACGGCCTGCGGCTGGCGTTCCTTGATCACCTCGTAGGCCAGCACGTGGCCCGCCAGCATGTGGTCGAGCACCCGCACGGCCTTGCCGATGTTGAGCTTGCGCCCCGGCGGGAAGTAGCCGAGGACGTACGACTGCACGGCGTAGACGTTGGGCTCGTTGATCGTGACCCAGTGGCGGCACCGCCCGGCGAACCGGTCGACGGCCAAGGCCACCCACTCGGCGAAGCGCTCGGGCGAATCGGGCCGCAGCCAGAAGTCGACCCCGAGCCACGCCGGGTGCGTGAAGTGGTGCAGCGTCACCAGCGGCTGCAGCCCCCGGTCGTGGCAGGCGTCGAGGATGGCGTTGTAGTGGTCGACCGCCACCTCGTCGACCTGGCCTTCCACGGGCTCGCACCGCGCCCACTCCACCGACATGCGGAAGGCGTCGCACCCGGCGGCCACCGCCCGGTCGAGGTGCCGTTCGTACTTGGTCCAGAACTCGACGGCGGCGCCCGACCGTTCGACCCGCCCCGACTGCTCCCACTCGGCCCAGTTGTTGGCGGGCTGGCCGCGGTCGTTGTAGCCGCCCTCCACTTGGAAGCCCGCGGTGGCCACGCCGAAGCGAAAGCCCGCGGGCAGCGCCCACTCGCTCATGCCAGCCCCAGCGCGCCGGCCAGCCGCTCCAGGGCGCCGACGTCCCACGGCGCCCGCAGGGCGATGTTGACCTGGTCGGCACCGGCCTCGACGTAGGCGCCGACCCGCTCGACCAACTCGGCCTCGGAGCCCCGCAGCACGCCGGGTGCAACCGCCGCGGCGATGTTGCCGAACTGGGCGGCCAGGTCGTCGTCGTCTCGCGCCAGGCCCACGTTGATCGCGCTGCGGACCTCCGCCGGGTCGCGCCCCACCGCCTCGCAGTGCGAGTGCAACACCGCCCGCTTGCGGCCGAAGTCCTCGGCCGACAGGAACGGAACGTTCCAGCCGTCGGCGTACTGCGCGGCGATGCGCAACGTGCGCCGTTCGCCGCCGCCGCCGATCCACACCGGCAGTGCGGCCTGCACCGGCCGGGGCTCGTTGCGGGCCGCCGCCAAGCGGAAGTGGGTGCCGTCGAAGGTGGTGACCTCGTCGTGCAACAACCCCCGAACGCACGCGGCGGCTTCCTCCAGCATGTCGAGCCGTACCCCGACTGCCGGGAAGGGAATGCCGTAGGCGTCGTACTCCAACTGGCTCCACCCGGCGCCGAGCCCGACGGCGGCGCGCCCGTGCGAGAGGTGGTCGATCGTGGTCACCGCCTTGGCCAGTACGGCCGGGTGCCGGTAACCCACGCAGTACACCAGGGAGCCACACGTGACCCGCTCCGTGGAGCACGCCAGCGCGGCGTGGGCGGCCACCGCTTCCAAGCAGTCGGCGTCGCCCGTCATGTCGGCGGCGTAGAAGTGGTCCCAGATCGAGATCCACCCGAACCCGAGCGACTCGATGCGCTGCCACAAGGCCACCAGCTCGTCGACCGTGGTGCGCTGGAGCCCCGTGTGCACGCCGAAGACCGTCATGAAGGGACCGTAGTATCGCCGGCCATGACTGGTCCTCTTACTGGCATCCGTATCGTCGAACTCGCAGGGATCGGACCCGGCCCCTTCGCCGCCATGCTCCTGGCCGACCTCGGCGCCGACGTCGTCCGCGTGGAGCGGTCGGCCCTCGTCTCCGGCGAGGTCGACCGTCCCCACTGGGACATCCTCAACCGCGGCCGTCGCTCCATCGGCGTCGACCTCAAGAACCCCGACGGCGTCGAGACCGTGCTGCGCCTGGTCGAGCAGGCCGACGCGATCATCGAGGGCTTCCGCCCCGGCGTGACCGAGCGCCTCGGCCTCGGCCCCGACGCCTGCCTGGCCCGCAACCCCCGCCTCGTCTACGGCCGCATGACCGGGTGGGGCCAGGACGGCCCCTACGCGCAGGCTGCAGGCCACGACATCAACTACATCGCCTTGGCGGGCGCCCTCCACCCCGTGGGCCGGGCGGGCCAAGCCCCGGTGCCGCCGCTCAACTTCGTGGGCGACTTCGGCGGCGGTGCGCTGTACCTCGCCTTCGGGATCGCCGCCGCGCTGGTGGAGGCGGGCCGCTCAGGCCAGGGCCAAGTGGTCGACGCCGCCATGGTCGACGGCGCCGCCAGCCTCACCACCATGTTCCACGCCATGATGGGCGTTGGCTTGTGGACAGAGGGCCGGGGCACAAACCTGCTCGACACCGGTGCCCCCTTCTACGACGTCTACGAGTGCGCCGACGGCGAGTACGTCTCCATCGGCTCGATCGAGCCGCAGTTCTACGCCGAGCTACGCCGCCTGGCCGGCCTCGACGACCCCGCCTTCGACGCGCAGATGGACAAGTCGGGGTGGCCGCAGCTCAAGGAGCGCATGGCCGAGGTGTTCCGCACCAAGACCCGTGACGAATGGTGCGCGCTGATGGAGCACACCGACGTGTGCTTCGCGCCGGTGCTGTCGATGACAGAGGCCGTCAAGCACCCCCACAACGTGGCCCGCCAGACGTTCGTCGACGTCGCCGGCGTCACCCAGCCCGCCCCTGCGCCTCGTTTCTCGCGCACGCCTGGCGCCGTGCAGCGGCCGCCTGCGCAGCCCGGCCAGCACACCGACGAGGTGTTGGCCGACTGGGGCTTCGCAGCCGACGAGGTCGCCAAGCTGCGGGAGGCTCGGGCCATAGCCTGACCTCCCGCGCGAGGATGCCTCCATGGCAACGCTCGTGTGCTTCCACGCCCATCCCGACGACGAGGCCATCGCAACGGGGGGGACCATGGCCAAGGCGGCGGCCGACGGACATCGTGTCGTCCTGGTGACCGCCACCCGGGGCGAACACGGGGAGGTGGCCGAGGGTTTCCTCGACCCCGGTGAGGAACTGTGGCAGCGGCGCGAGCAAGAACTGGGCGACGCGGCCAAGGCGCTCGGCGTGGCTCGCTACGAGTTCCTCGGCTACGTCGACTCAGGGATGATGGGCGTCCCCGAGAACGACGTCCCGGGCTGCTTCTGGCAGGCCGAGGTCGACCAGGCGGCTCGGCGGCTGGCCGACATCCTCGAGGAGGAGCAGGCCGACGTCCTCACCGTCTACGACGACACAGGCGGCTACGGGCACCCCGACCACATCCAGGTGTACCGGGTGGGCGTGCGTGCCGCGGAGATGGCCCGCACGCCCAAGGTCTACGAGTCGACCCTCGACAACGACTACATCAAGAGCCTGTGGGCCATGGCGGACGAACTCGGCATGCCGCTGCCGGACGACCTCGGCGACCCTGAGGAGTTCACCATGGGCAAGCCCGCCTCCGAGATCACCACGCGGGTCGACGTGGCGGGCTTCCTCGACCAGAAGCGCCAGGCCATGGCGGCGCACGCCAGCCAGATCTCGGAGACGTCGTTCTTCCTGAACATGCCGCCGCCGGCCTTCGCTGCCATCTGGGGCTTGGAGTGCTACATCCTGCGAGGCGCGCCGGCGGGGACGGCGGAGACCAGCGTGTTCGAGGGCCTGGCTTGAGCCGACTGGTGCTGGTGCGCCACGGCGAGGCCGCGGCCAGGTGGAACGAGGACACCGACCCGGGGCTGAGCGAACGGGGTCGGCAGCAAGCCGCCGCCTTGTCCTACGGGCTGGGCAAGCTGGCACCCATGTTGATCGTGACGAGCCCGTTGCGGCGGGCCCGGGAGACGGCCGCGCCACTGGCCGCGCACTGGGGCGTGGAACCGGTGGTCGACGCGGCGGTAGGCGAGGTGCCGTCGCCCACCGACGACCTGGCCGGGCGCATGGCGTGGCTGGCGTCGGTGCTGTCGACGCCGTTCGAGGACTGGCCTACCGACCTGCAGGCATGGCGGCAATCGGTGGTAGCGGCGTTGTGCGCGTTGCCCACCGAGGCCGTGGTGTTCACCCACTACGTGTTCATCACAGTGGCCGCGGGCGTGGCCGGGTTCCGCCCCGACCACTGCTCGCAGACGGTGGTGTCGGTCGACGACGGCCGCCTGTCGCTCGTGTCCCTCGGCACCGAAGCCGACACGGTGGTGCGCTGATGGGTGTGGCGTGGGCGCACGTGGGCTACCCACAGCGGATTGTGTTCGGCCCCGACGCCGTCGACACATTGGGCGATGTGGTGCGTGAGGCGGGCATGCGCCGGGTGCTGCTGGTGACCACCGAAGGACGGCTGGCGTCGGACGCGGGGGAGCGGGTGGTGGGCCGCTTGGGCCGGGCGCTGGCATCGACGTTCGCGGGCGTGCGCTCGCACGTGCCCACCTCCGCCGTGCAGGCGGCGGTGGCCCAAGCGGGCGACGACGGGGCCGACGGCGTGGTGTCGTTCGGGGGCGGGTCGGCCGCCGACTTGGGCAAGGCCGTGTGCTTCTTCTTGGAGCAGCAGGCGGGCGCCGCGCTGCCGCACGTGTCGGTGCCGACCACCTACTCGGGCGCCGAGCTCACGCCGTTCTTCGGCATGACCGACGAGGCCACGCGGCGCAAGAGCGGGGCGGGTGCACCGTCGCTGGCGCCGGTGGCCGCGGTGTACGACCCGGTGCTGACCCTCGACACGCCCGTGCGGGTGAGCGCGGAGACGGGCATGAACGCCTTGGCCCACGGGGTGGAGTGCGCCTATTCGCCGTTGCGCACGCCGGAAGCCGAGGCCGTGGCACTGGCGTGCATCGAGCGCATCGCTTCGTCGTTGGCCGACGTGGTCGACGCCCCCGGCGACCTGGCCGCTCGCACGCGCATGCTGGAGGGGGCTGCACTGGGCGGCCGGTGCCTGCAGAACGCGGCCATGGGTGTGCACCACGGGTTGGCGCAGTTGGTGGGCGGCCGCACCGGCATCCCCCACGGGCTGGCCAACGCCGTGCTCTTGGCCCATGCCATGCGCTTCAACGCAGAAGCGGTGGGCGGTGCCGCCTACCGGATCGGCGCCGCGCTGGGTGATCCCGACGACCCCGCGGATGCCATCGACCGCCTGCGCGAGCGGCTCGACCTGCCCGCCACGTTGTCGGCATGCGGGGTCACCGACGACGACGTCGACGCCGTGGCCCGCCTGTCGCAGGGCAACCCCAACGTGAAGAACAACCCCCGCCCGGTGTCGGAAGACGACGCCCGCCAGCTGCTGCTCGCCGCCTACTGACTGGGCGGGGGTCAGCGGTCGAGCACGTCGGCCCTGCTGTAGTGGCCGGCCACGTCGAAGTACCGCTTGGCGTGCAGCGCTTGGCGCAGGTCGCAGTCGGCCGCCACGATGCCCTCGGTGTCGTAGAGCGGGCCCGCCACGATGTCGCCGCCGGGGTTGACGACGCAGGCGCCACCACGACCCAGGACGTCGACCCCCTCGGGGAGGCGCAGCGGGAAGTCGGCGGGGAAGGCAGAGGCGGGGATGTACTGCGGCACGCTGACGACGAAGGCGCCCGCCTCCAGAGCGATGTGGCGCATCGACGCCAGCCAGCCGTCGCTGTCGTCGGCCGTGGGGGCCACCCAGATCTGCGGCCCGCCTTGGTAGACGGCCCACCGGGCCAGCGGCATGCGGTTCTCCCAGCAGATGAGCCCGCCCACCCGGCCCGCCCCGGGGAGCTCGACCACGTCGAGGTCGTCGCCCGCCCCGAAGCCGTGGAACACCCGCTCGTGCATGGTCGGCATCAGCTTGCGGTGACGGTGCACGAGGCCGTCGGGGCCGACGATCAACAGCGTGTTGTAGAGGGTGCCCGGGCGGTCGTCCTCCCGCTCGTTGACCCCGATGGCGACGTGGACCTGGTTGGACGCACAGGCCTTGGCCAGCCGCTCGACCAGCGGCCCCCGCACGTCGACGCTGGAGGCCCACATGCGCTCCCACAGTTCCTCGCAGCCCTCGGTCCAGGTGGCCGCGGCGGCCGCCCACCCGCCCGTGGGGTACACCGACACGAAGCACTCGGGGAACACAACCAGCTTCGCCCCATCAGCGGCGGCCTCGTCGATGGAGGCGATCGCCTTGTCGACGGTGGCCTCGGCGTCGAGGATCACCGGCGTCGCCTGCACCGCCGCCACCCGTACGGTCCCGAGCTCGGTCATGTGCCCACGGTAGGCCGTGGTGCGTAGGGTCGGGCCATGTCAGTCGTGAAGATCAACGCCATCACCGTGCCCGCCGAGCGAGCCGACGAGATGGCCGCCCGCTTCGCCGCCCGGGCCGGCCAGGTGGAGAAGACCGAGGGGTTCGAGGAGTTCCAGCTGCTGCGCCCTGCCGACGGCCGCGAGACATGGCTCGTCTACACCCGCTGGCGCGACGAGGACGCCTTCCAGGCGTGGGCCTCGTCGCAGTCGTTCCAGCAAGGCCACGCCCGGCCCGAGGGCAGTGGCGGGCCAGTGGCCAGCGGCGCCGAACTGTGGTCGTACGCGGTCGAACAACGTGCCGAACGGGCGTAGCCTTTGGCCATGACCACCGAGATGCACTGGCGGGGCATGAACCACCTGGCGCTCGTCACGCCCGACATGGACGAGACCGTGCGCTTCTACCACGGGGTGCTCGGCATGCGACTGGTGGCGACCGTCATGGCGGGGCCCATGCGGCACTACTTCTTCGAGATGGGTCCGCAGAACACGGTGGCGTTCTTCGAGTGGAAGGGCGCGCCGACCTATCGCAAGGCAGCGGGCGTGCCCGTCCCCGGGGCGGTGCAACTCGACCACATCTCGTTCAACATGCCCGACGAAGAAGCGCTGCTGCGCCTGCGCGAGCGGTTGCTGGCCGCGGGCTGCGAGATCACCGAGGTGGTCGACCACACCATCGTGCGGTCGGTGTACTTCACCGACCCCAACGGCATCTCGCTGGAGGCCTCGTGGTGGGCGGCCGACGCCACCGGCCGTCCGGTCGACTACGAGGACAAGCGGTTTTTCGCCGATCCCGACCCGGTGCCCGCCGTGCGCGAGCTGATGGACGACGGCGAGCTGGCCTGGCTCCCGCGCACGACGCTGGTGGGCGACGAGGAGAACGCCGACCCCGTCTAGTGATCCACGCGCTGCGCCGAGGGCGGTGACGAGGTCGCCGCGCTGGCGCCGGTCCGCGGCTTCCGAACCCGCGAGGCGGTGGGCTGCAGGAGCGCGGCAGCGACCGATGCCCGCCCGCTGATGCGGGCATCGGTGTCGACGAGGCGCATCTCACCGGCGGCAACGGCGAGCGCGAGTGGCAGTTCGGTCATGACCTTGGCGTCGGCAGCTTCAGGCCGCCCAGGCACCACGCTGCGGCGCCCATGGCGCGACACGATGGTGATGTCGCATCCCGAGACGTCGATGTGAACGACTCCGTCGCCCCTCGCCGGCGTGCCCTCGATCAGAGCGCGCAGCGCGAGGGGTGCCCAGGCCGGGTCAACTCGGTCGCTGCCCGGCCCGTCGAGCATCCACCGGCCTCCCCACTTGACCAAGGCGAGCACGACGGGCTCGAGCTCGCGCCCGGCCTCGGTGAGGCGGTACTCGACGGCTTTGGACCGCTTAGGAGCAGCGCTGCGCTCCACCAGGCCGTCGCTCACGAGCGCGGCCAGTCGCCGAGCGAGCACGGCCGTGCTTATGCCGGGCAACCCGTCCTCCAACGCCCGGAACGGCCGGGGGCCGAGTAAGAGCTCTCGAACCACGAGCAGCGTCCATCGATCGCCGATGCGGTCGAGGGCACGGGCGAGGCCGCAGAACTGTCGGTACGACTTGCGCTCCTGCACGCTGTCGACTCTACTTCATAAAACAAAGTAGATAGGAGGCGCGGTGTTCGAAACGGCGATATCCCGCGACGGCATGTCGTACGAACGGCGCGGCGAACACGACGGCGCCACTGTCGTGCTCGTGCACGGCATCCCGGGTGCCGGACGCGCCTGGCACGTCGTGGCGTCGGCGCTGCCCGGCGGGCTACAGGTCGTGGTCCCCGACCTCCTGGGCTTCGGTGGAAGCGCAAGGCCCAAATCGGCCTCGCTCGACACGCTGGGACCCTCGCCGCAGTCGACCGCCCTGGCGAACCTTCTCGACGACCTAGGAGTGCGAGACGCGGTCGTCGTCGGCCATGACTTCGGCGGGCCGATCTCCATCCTGCTCGCCGAGCGTCGCCCCGATCTCGTTGCCGGATTGCTGGTCTTGGCCGCGAACACCTTCCCCGACACGCCGATCCCGTTTCCGCTGTCGCTCACCACCGCGCCGCTGGTCGGCGGCCTCGCCGCTCGAGCGATCTTCTCGCGCCCCTCCTTGGCGATGATGCTGCGCCAAGGCGTCGGCGCCGGCCCGTCGCCGGATGCGGCCACTTACATCGGCGACGACGGCCAGCACAGGGCCATCGCTGCCATCTTCAGCGGCGCGCTCCGTGGGTTGCGTGAGCTGTACGCGCCGGTCGAGTCCGCGCTCCGCGGCCTCGACGTCCCGGTGGTTGTCGGATGGGGCGACAAGGACCCGTTCTTCCCCCTGGCCCAAGGCAGGCGCACGGCCGAGGCGGCGCGGGGCGAACTGCGCGTGTTCGCGGGCGCGGGCCACTTCTTGCCGCACGAGCGTCCCGACGAGGTCGCTTCGGAGATCGAGAAGCTGTCGGCCGCTCGTGCGCGCTGAACGGGCCGTCGTCGAGCGGGTGCTCCAAGCGCACTGCGTCGAACGCCTCGAGCGGGCGCGGTCGCCACGAGATCGCCGACGGCTACGAGCTCAAGCGCCGGCTCGACGCCCTCCACGCCGGGACGCGGGTGCTTCGCTGGACGCCCGAGGACGTCGGCGTGTTCGCCGCCGGCGCCCTGTGGACCTACGTCACGCCGCCGCTCTTGCTCCGTGACGCGTCATCCGTTCGCTTGCGGCGCAGTTCGCGAGGCGGCGACGAACTGGCGGTGCGCCTCGACGAGCGCATCGCAGGCCACGCGCCGCAACAGGTCCTGCACGTCGATCTGGCCGGGCACATCGTGCGGCACGACTACACGGCCTCGGCGTTCGGGCGCTGGGCCTATGCCGCCCAGGAGGTCGGGGGCTATCGGCTCATCGACGGCGTCGCCCTCGACACAGCCGACCTCCCCTCTTGAAAAGGGATAGTTCTCAAGCTGTCGACCGATCCGTCGCTCCGCTAAGGGAGCGCGTTGCGGATGGCGCCGGCGGCCTCGTGCGCCCGAGGCGGGTCGCACAACTCGACCCGCTTGTTCCAGAGCGCGGTGCCCATCTCGTCGTCGGGGGCGAACGGCATGCGAGGGAACAGCGCCACATGGAAGTGCGGGAAAACCTCGCCGAAGGCGAGCACGTAGACCCGCTCGGCGCCCATGGTCGCTTGGATGGCCGCGGTCAGGTCGCGCACCAGCCCGCCGAGCTCGGCCGCTTCGGCGTCGTCCATGCCCATCGGCCCCTCGGCGTGGCGGCGCAGTTCGAGGAAGAGCCACCCCGGCACGTCGAAGCCGGGGGCCACGCAGGCCGACCACAGGTCGGTGCGTAGCACCCACCCGCCGGGCGGCTCGACGTCGGCCGACTCCCGTTCGCAGATCTCGCAATTCGCCATGGGAGTAGCATGTCTACCGCATGAAACGGATGCTGACGGTCGACGACCTGGCTCGGGACGAGCGCTTCCAGCGCATCCGCATCGAGGACGTGGTGTTCGACCCGCGCCGGGCCAATCTGGGCAAGCGGGAGAACGCCTTCAAGCCGTCCGACCCCGACTCGCCCGACGCCGCCCGCGCCTTGATGCACGGGATCTTCGTGGGCGAGATCCAGGCCCTGGAGGGAGCAGGACGCACCTGCTACGACTTCGAGGACGACATCCCGTTCCAGCTCAAGCTCGACATGGCCCGCCAGTCGTGGGACGAGGCTCGCCACGTCGAGATCTCGGTGAAGCTGAGCGAGCACATGGGCACCGAGATCGGCGAGTTCTCCGAGCAGACGCTGCTGTTCGAGGCGGCGTGCAACAGCGACGCCGTCCTGCGCCTGACCGGCGTGAACCGGGCGCTCGAAGGGCTCGCTATCGACGTCTTCAACACCATGCGCGACTTCGGTGCGGCCACCGAAGACCCGGTTCTGCACTTCTGCGAGGACTGGATGCTGGCCGACGAGGTCACCCACGTGAAGATGGGCTCCGACTGGTTGCGGCGGCTCACGGCTGACGACCCGGAGCGGCGGGCGGCTGCGCTGGAGTTCCAGCGCACGGTCGACAAGCTGTTCAGCTTCGGGGGGTTCCGGGGCGAGTCGGAGGACAACCCTGTCCACCTGGCCCGCCGGTTCCGTTCCATGGCTGGGTTCTCCGACGAGGAGATCACCGACCTGGTCGACATCGCCGCCGAGGCCCAGCGCGAGGCCGAAGCGAAGTTCGCGGCGGCCACGCCGCCGTCTGCCTGACCTCCCCGTGCTGCGCGATGTCCACGTGGCGTGGGCCTGGGTGATGATCCTCGGCAACGGGCTGGCCGGCGTGTGGTCGCTCGCCGCCCACTCCCTGCCGTCGTTGCGCACCCGGGCGCTGTGGTGGTTCACCTTCGCCGCCGAGGTGTCGGTGTTCGTCCAAGTCGCCCTCGGCGTCGGCATGGTGGCGGGGCAGAAGATCGAAGCGCCCCAGTTCCACATGTTCTACGGCTTCGTGGCCATCGTGGCCGTGGGGTTGCTCTACTCGTACCGCCAGCAGCTACGGCACCACCTGTACCGGCTCTACGGCTTCGGCGGGCTGTTCGTGATGGGCCTCGGCATCCGGGCCCTGCTGGTGGGCCGCGGCTGACCGCTACAGGTGCACCACGGGGCAGGTGAGGGTGCGGGTGATCCCGTCGATCAGCTGCACCTTGCTCACCACCATGCGGCCCAACTCGTCGACCGAGTCGGCCTCGGCCCGCACGATCACGTCGTAGGGCCCGGTCACGTCCTCGGCGCTGACGACGCCGCTGATGCCCGCCACTTCCTCGGCCACTTGGGCGGCCTTGCCGACCTCGGTCTGGATGAGCACATATGCGCTGACGGCCACTGAACGCCTCCCTGGAAAGTGTGGGCGGGATCGTAGCCTGCGGGGCGTGCACGGCACCCGGCCCTGCTATGTACTCGGGACGTGGGTTATTCGCTGAGGCGCTTCTCCAAGGCGGAGAGCTCGTCGTGGAGGGTGTCGGGGAGGCGGTCGCCGAACTGGGCGAAGTGCTCCTGGATCGACGGCACCTCGGCCCGCCACTCCTCGGTGTCGACCCGCAGCAGCTCGGCCATGTCGTCGGCGGGCACGTCGAGCCCGTCGGTGTCGATGGCCCCCGGCGCAGGCAGGTAGCCGATCGGCGTCTCCACGGCCTCGCCCCGCCCGGCGCAGCGCTCGAACACCCACTCCAGCACCCGGCTGTTCTCGCCGTAGCCCGGCCACAGCCAGCGCCCGTCGGCGTCCTTGCGGAACCAGTTGACGTAGAAGATCTTGGGCAGGTTCTCGGCGCTCGTCTGCTCGCCGATGCGCAGCCAGTGGGCGAAGTAGTCGGCCATGTTGTAGCCGGAGAAGGGCAGCATGGCGAAGGGGTCACGCCGCAGCCGCACCGGGCCCTCGGCCGCCGCCGTCGTCTCCGAGGCCATGGTCGAGCCCATGAACACGCCGTGCTGCCAGTTGAACGCCTCGTGGATCAGCGGCACCACCGACGAGCGGCGGCCGCCGAACAGGACGGCCGAGATGGGCACGCCCGCGGGGTCCTCCCACTCGGGAGCGATGGCCGGGTCCTGGGCGGCGGGCGCCGTGAAGCGGGCGTTGGGATGGGCGGCCGGCGTGCCCTTCGCCGGGGTCCAGTCCTCGCACCGCCAGTCCTTCAGGTGCTCGGGCTGCTCCTCGGTCATGCCCTCCCACCACACGTCGCCGTCGTCGGTCAGCGCGGTGTTGGTGAAGATGGAGTTGCCGTCCAACGTCAGCATGGCGTTGGGGTTCGTCTGCATGTTGGTGCCCGGCGCCACGCCGAAGAAGCCCGCCTCGGGGTTGATGGCGTACAGCCGGCCGTCGGGGCCGAACTTCATCCAGCAGATGTCGTCGCCGACCGTCTCGACCTTCCACCCCGGGATGGTGGGGATGAGCATGGCCAGGTTGGTCTTGCCGCACGCCGAGGGGAACGCCCCGGTGATGTAGCGGGTCTCGCCCGCGGGCGAGGTCAGCTTCAGGATCAGCATGTGCTCGGCCAGCCACCCGTCGTCGCGGGCCATGACCGAGGCGATGCGCAGGGCGAAGCACTTCTTGCCCAGCAGGGCGTTGCCGCCGTAGCCCGAGCCGAACGACCAGATCTCCCGGGTCTCCGGGAAGTGCACGATGTACTTGTTCTCCGCGTTGCACGGCCAGGCCACGTCGTCCTGGCCCTCGGCCAGGGGCATGCCGACCGAGTGCAGGCAGGGCACAAAGTCGCCGTCGGCGCCCAGCACCTCCAAGGCGCCCTTGCCCATGCGGGTCATGATCCGCATGTTCACCACGGCGTACGGCGAGTCGGTGAGCTGCACGCCGATGTGGGCGATGGGCGAGCCCAGCGGCCCCATGGAGAACGGCACCACGTACATGGTGCGGCCCTTCATCGAGCCCCGGAACAGCTCGGTCAGCGTCGCCTTCATCTCGGCGGGCGGCTGCCAGTTGTTTGTGGGGCCGGCGTCGTCCTCCCGCTCCGAGCAGATGAAGGTGCGGCTCTCGACCCGGGCGACGTCGCCGGGGTCGGAGGCAGCCCAGTAGCTGTTGGGGCGCTTGGCGTCCGACAGCTTGGTGAAGGTGCCGTTGTCGACCAAGAGCTGCGCCAGCCGGTCGTACTCCTCGGCGGAGCCGTCGCACCACTCGATGCGATCAGGAGTGGTGAGGGCTGCGACCTCTTCGACCCAGTGGAGCAGCTTCTCGTTCGTGGTGGGTGCCGTCACCGTTGACGCCTTTCTCCGTGCTACAGGTCAGAGAATCGTAGGGTCGACGTCATTCCCCGGCCCAATCGGCGTAATGCGCCCGTCACGCTCGGGGCGGCGGCGGCTCCTCGGGAGTGGCCATGTCGACCTCGGAACCGAGGCGCAACCGTGTGGCCCGGCCCTCGCCGTCGATGTCGAACACCACCCGCTGGCCCTGGCGCAGCATGCGGAAGACGGACCCGTCGAGCGCGCCCGGCGCCAACTCGATCTCGGCCCGGTCGGTGTCACGGATCAGCGCGCCCATCTTGGTCCCGGGGTCGTACGACTTGATCACGCCCTGCACAGCCACCTCCTACAGTCGGCCCGTGGACGCTACCGGAGGCGGCGAGTTCGCGGCGATCCGGCGGTTGGCCGAACTGTTCCCCGCCATCGGCGACGACTGCGCCGTGGTCGACGGGCTGCTGCTGGCCGCCGACGCCGTGGTCGACGGCGTGCACGGCTCCGACCCCGAAGCGCTGGGGTGGAAGGCGGTGGTGGCCAACGTCAGCGACGTGGCCGCCATGGGCGGACGCCCCCTGTACCTCCTGGTCACCGTCTCGGGACCGCCGAGCACCGGCCTCGACGCCCTGTACCGGGGCATCACCGCCGCGGCCCGCGCCTACGACTGCGAGGTGGTGGGCGGTGACCTCACCAACGCGCCGACGCTGGTCGTCTCCGTCTCGGTGGTCGGCCGGTGCGACGGGGCGCCCGTGCTGCGTTCGGGAGCGGGCGTGGGCGATTCGGTGTTCGTGACCGGCCCGCTGGGCGGGGCGGCGGCGAGTGGTTGGACGGCTCGGCCCGAAGCACGCGTGGCCGAAGGCAACGCGGCGCGGGAGGCGGGCGCCACCGCCATGATCGACGTGTCCGACGGGCTGGGCGCCGACCTCGGCCATGTCTGCGACGCCTCGGCCGTCGGCGTCGACCTCTTCCGCATCCCCGTGGCCGACGGCGCCACCGAGGACCAGGCGCTGGGCGGCGGCGAGGACTACGAGCTGGTGTTCACCGCGCCCGACGTGGAGCGGGTGGTCGACACGTTCAGCGAAGCGGGGCTGGCCGTGCCCGAGCGCATCGGCGTGTGCGTAGCCGACGTGACGGTGCGCCCGCCCCGCCGCGGGTGGGAGCATCGATGGTCATGAAGCGCCCCGTCGCCCTCACCATCGCCGGCTCCGACTCGGGCGGCGGGGCCGGCATCACAGCCGACCTGAAGACCTTCGAGGCCCACGACGTGTGGGGCACCGTGGCAGTCGTGGCCGTCACCGCCCAGAACACCGTCGGCGTGCAGGCCTTCGAGACGCTCCCCGCTGACTTGGTGCGCCGCCAGATCGAGAGCGTCACCGCCGACATCGGCGTCGACGCCGCCAAGACGGGGATGCTGGCCTCGGCCGAGCTCGTCGCCGCCGTGGCCGCTGCCGTGCGCGACTTCGGCGTCGCCAACCTCGTCGTCGACCCGGTGTTCGTCTCCAAGCACGGCGACACGCTGTTGGCCGACGACGCCGTGGGCGCCTTGCGCGACGAGCTGCTGCCGCTGGCCACCGTCGTCACCCCCAACCTGCCTGAGGCCGCCGCGCTGGTCGGCTTCGCCATCGACGACCGTGCCGCCATGGAGGAAGCGGGTCGCAGCCTGGCCGCCCGCGGCCCCAAGACGGTGTTGGTCAAGGGCGGCCACCTCGGCGGCGAGGAGTCGCCCGACTGCCTGGTCGCCGGCGACGACGTGCAGTGGATCGAGGGCGTCCGCATCGAAGGCCGCCACACCCACGGCACCGGCTGCGTCCTGTCGGCCGCCATCGCCGCCGAGCTGGCCCGGGGCATGGAACCCGCGGACGCCTGCATCGCCGCCAAGCGGTTCATCGAGCGTGCCATCGCCGCCGGGGTCGACCTCGGCAGCGGCGTGGGACCGGTCGACCCCGGGTGGGGCCGCCGCACCTGATGTCGACTTGGGGCTGCGCCGCGTGCGGGGGCGAGAACCCCGGAGGCACGCGCTTCTGCGGCCACTGCGGCACCCCGAGCGCGGCCGCCGCCCCGCCCGCCGACGCCGAGGTGGCCGACGCCCTGCGGGCGCTGGCCGACGCTCGGGCCACCGAGGAACGCCGCCTCGTCACCGCGCTCTTCGCCGACATCTCCGGCTTCACCTCGCTGTCGGAACAGCTCGACGCCGAGGAGCTCCATGGCGTCATCTCGCCGGTCATCTCCCGCTTGGCGGCGGTGGCCGAGCGCTACGACGGCTTCATCGCCAAGTACGCAGGCGACGCCCTGCTCGTCTTCTTCGGCGCTCCCGTGGCGCACGAGGACGACGCCGCGCGCGCCCTGCTCGTCGCCCTGGAGATGCACGAGGCCATCGCCGACAAGGCGGGCCTGCCCGACGCGGCGGCCGGGCTCGAACTGCACATCGGCGTGAACACCGGGCGGGTCATCTCCGGCCGCTACGGCGGTGAGGCCCGGGCCGACTACTCGATCCTCGGTGACGCCGTGAACCTGGCCCAGCGGCTGGAGTCGGTGGCGCCGTCGGGCGAGACCTACGTGGGGGAGTCGACGTACCGGCTCACGGCCGACGAGTTCGAGTTCGAGTCGGTCGGCATGCTGACGCTGAAGGGCAAGGCGCAGCCGGTGGCGGGCTACCGCTTGCTCGGGCCCCGTCACAGCGCGGCCCCGTCGTCGGCGGCCGGCCGTCCGCTGATCGGCCGGGAGCGGGAACTGGCCGCGGTGGCCGCGGCGCTGCAGCAGCACGGCGCCGTCGTCGTGTCGGGCGAGCCCGGCATCGGCAAGACCCGCTTGCTCGGCGCCGTGCAGTCGGCTGCCGACGGCGTGTGGCTCCAGACCCGGTGCCTCTCGTACGGCGCCGCCCTGCCGTACTGGCCCTTCGCCGACCTGCTGCGCCGGTTGTCGGGCATCCGTCCCGAAGACGACCCGGCGGGCGCCTTCGACCGCCTGCCCGCGGTGCCGGGCCGCAACTTCCTGGCTCGGCTGGCGGGCCTGCCCGTCGACGACGCCGACCTCGCCGCACTGGCGCCCGACGCCTTTCGCCGTGGCCTGCACGAGGCCGTGGTGGCGTGGCTGTCGGCCCTGGCCCCGGTGACGTTGGCGGTGGAGGACGTGCACTGGGCCGACACGTCGTCGCTCGAGTTGCTGGCCGCCTTGGCGGGCGGTCCGGTGAAGCTGGTGCTCACCACCCGGCCCGAAGGCATCGAGGCGTGCACGTCGCTGGGGGCTGCGCCGGTCGCCCTGGGCCCACTCGACGAAGGCGGCGTGCGGGCGCTGGTGGAGGCGACGCTCGGCGGCGTGCCGCCCCTCGACCTGGTGCGAGCCGTGCTCGGCCGCACCAACGGCAACCCGTTGTTCGTGGAGGAGATCACCCGCTCGTTGGTCGAACAAGGCGCTGTCGTGCCTGCCGACGGGCGCTTCACCATGCGCTCGAACTGGGACGCCGCCGCCCTGCCCGACACCGTGGAGCGGGTCCTCGCCTCCCGTATCGACGGCCTCCCCGCCTCGGCGGCGAACGTGCTGCAGACGGCATCGGTGATCGGCCGGGTGACCCGGCGCTCTTTGTTGACCGCCGTGCTCGGCGACGTCGGCGACGTCGACGACCTCGACGCCGAGTTGCACCGGTTGCTGGCGGGCGGCTTCCTCGACCGCACCGAAATGGCGGGGGAGGAGGCGCTGGCCTTCCACCATGCCTTGGTGCAGGACGTCGCCTACACCCGCATGCTCGCGAGGCACCGCCGGGAACTGCACCTGCGGGTGGCGCACGTGGCCGAGGGGCTCTACGGCGCAGGCGACGACGTCATCGACCTGTTGGCCCGGGAGCTCTACCTCGGCGGCGCAGGTGCCGAGGCCATCGACTACCTGGTGCGGGCGGGGCGGCGGGCGGCCGGGCTGTTCGCCAACGACGAGGCCATCGTCCACTTGGAGCGGGCCGCCGAGGTGGCCCACGAGCACTCACCCGAGCGGGCCGCTGAGTTGCTGCTCGACGTGGGTGAACTGCACGAGCTGGTGGGCCATTTCGAAGAGGCCCGGCGGCGTTACCGCGAGGCGGGCAGTGACTTGCGGGCGTGGCGGGGGATGGCCTCGACCTTGCGCAAGCAGGGTGCGTATCGGGAGACGCTGGCGGTGCTCGACGACGCCTTCGCGGTGGCGCCGCCCGACGCTCCGGAGAGCGCGGCGTTGTGGTTGGAGAAAGGCTGGACGCTCTGCCTCAACGGCCAGTTGGACGAGGGGCTGGAGGCGTTGCACGCCGGGCTGGCCGCCGCGGGCGATGCGTCGGACCCCGTGGTCGGCGACCTGCTGGTCGAGGTGGCGCGGGTGCACCTCATGGCCGGGCGCAACCACGAGGCGCTTGAGCATGCGCAGCGGGCGCAAGCGGTGTTCGAGCAGCACAGCGAGTTGCGGGGGCTGACGGCCGCCCTGCGGGTGGTGGGCGACGTACACGGCTACCTGGGTGCCCACGACGCCGCCGTCGAGACGTTGCGGCGCGGGTTGGAGCTGGCCCGCCGGGTGGGACGGCCCGACGAGATCGGGGGCTGTCTGATCAACCTCGGCATGGTCGAGCTGGAGCGGGGTGAACTGGCCGCCGCCGTGGCCTGCGACCGCGAAGCCGTCGAGCAGTTCGAGACGATCGGCCACGAGAGCGGCCGAGCCACCGCCTACGCCAACCTGGCCGAGAAGCTGTTGCTGAGCGGGGACGTCGACGAGGCCGAGCAGACGTGCCAGAAGGCGCTGTCGCTGGCCCGGGGCATCTCGCTCACCTACACGGTGGCCGACGCCACCCAGACGCTGGGCTCCATCCGGCTCCAGCAGGGCCGCGCCGACGCCGCCGTCCGCTTGTTCGAAGAGGCGACCGAGACGTTCGGGTCGATGGGCATCGACGCCCGCCGCGACCAAGCCGCCCGCCTCGCCGCCGAAGCCGCCGCACTCCCGAGTACATAGCCGGCGAAATTCGCCGGCTATGTACTCGGGACGTGGGGTTTAGCCCTGGTACGACCCGCCGCCGCTGCCCGGGATGCCGTCGATGTCGATGTCGGTCTCGCTGTGGTCGAGCACCTTGGCCCGCTTGGCCGTGGTGACCACGCCGTGCACCGTGGCGGGGGCGTCGGCGTCGGGGATGGTGACGGCGAGCTGCACCGCGTTGCCGACGGCCGAGTACGTGGTCGTCGACACTCGCGCCGCCGTACCCGTCAGCGTCGTGTAGGTGACTTCGAGGGTGTAGGTGATCTCGGCGCAGGCCGGTGCGGCCAGCGTGAGGTCGGTGGTGACCGTGCGGGTGCCGGCGGCGGGGCCGAGCACGTAGCTGCCGGAGCCGCCGAGGATCTCGGCGCAGTCGGGGCCCTTGGCGTCGATGGTTGCGCCGGCGAGCGGGGTGGTGCCGAGGAGGGCGGCCACGCCGACGCCGACGGCGAGCGTCAGCCGGGCGATGGTCTTGTTCATGGGGGTTCCTTTCATGACGGGGTAACGAGGGGGGCGGTGGGATCGGTGCCGGCGACGACGACGCCGGAGGTGCAGCCCGCGGCCGAGCAGGCCCGCAGGGTGACGGGGACATAGCGGCCGACCAAGCCGTTGGCGGCCATGAACCGGGTCAAGGTGCCCCGGTCGAACTTGGCTGTCGCCGTGGTGGCGCCTGCGATGTTCCACGCCGTGGCGGGCTGTGAGTAGGCGAGCCCGTCGACTTCCACGATCGACACCGACAGCCCGCTGGGGCTGATCCCGCACGGCAGCGTCACATGAGCCTGCACGGGCTGGCCCTCCGACGGGGCGAACAACGTGTTGGGGTCGAAGTCGACGTTGGCGGCCACGCCGCAGATCGTCACGGTGGTCTCCGCCGTCGACTGGTTGCCGTCGGGGTCGACGGCCACGGCGCGAATGCCCCACACGCCCGCTGTGGCCAACGGCCCCACGTCGGCGTGGCTGCCGGTGGCAACCACCGGGCCGTACCCGGCGGCGCCCGGCGACCGCAGCGACCACTGCACGTCGACATGGCCCCACGTGGGCGACCACGCCGTCGCCGACAGCGGCACTCGCGCCGCGCCGGCGGTGGCAGGCGGCGAGGAGATCGACAGGAGCGGGGCGTTGGCCGCGCTCTCGGCGTCGCCGCCCCGCACCACGCCGCTGATGTCGACGCCGTCGTTGAGGTTGGCAGCCACCTTCAGCACCGGCCCCAGCCCGGACGCCGACGGCGTCAGGAAGTTGGGCTCGAAGCGGGTCTCGAAGTGCACGCCGCACGGGTCGACGGCATCGAGGGTGGGCGTGTCGGCCACCGCCCACGGCACCAGCGCGTTGCCGGTGTCGAGGTAAATGCCGGCCCGCACGTCCTCGCGGTTGTCGCAGTCGCGCCCGGTCACCCGGATCAACTGGCTCTTGGCGAAGGCCAGTCGGTACACGTCGCCGTCACGGTCGAAGTACAGCCGCCACGTCGACAGTGACGGGCCGGTGGCCGTGAACGCGGGCCGGCTGCCCGCGACCAAGGGCACGCCGACGTTGCTGCCCGGGCTGGCCAGGTCGAGGGCGTGCACCTGCCCGTCGCGCACGACGGCGATGTGGCGAGCCGTGCCCCACCACGGCAGCGTGCCGCAGTCGCACACCAGCCGGTCCGCAGCCAGGCTCGGCAGCAGGTCGGTCACCGGCACGGTGCGGACCTCCGACCCGCCTTGCCGGAAGGCCAACGCCGAGTCGTCGGGCGAGAACGACGGCTCGCCCTGGTACTCGGTGCCGATGCGCACCGGCGTGGAGTTGGTGGCGTCGAGCTGCTCGCCGTCCGCCAAGGCATAGGGATGGGTGAGGTAGATGTCGCCCAGGCCCTCGCCCGCGTTGAGCTCGAAGGCCAGCGCCATGTCGGTGATCGCTTGGCCCGCCGTGCGCTCCCACGCCGTGCGCGAGGCCCGGCCCTGCAGCTGCAGCGGCCCGCCCGCACGGGCGCAGAACGGCCCGCCCACCAAGTCGCAGGTGAGCAACCGGCGAGCCTCGCCGAAGGTGACCGAGCCGTCGGTCACGGCCATGTCGACCACCCACAAGCTGCCCCGGTCGGTGACCGCCAGCGCCCCGTTGTCGGGGCGGATCGACGGCAGCGACGGGCAGTCGAGGCCGGGCACGTCGAGCGTCGACGTCGACAGCGCGGCGCCGTCGGCACCGAGCACGGCGACCTTGACGCCCGGGCAGGCGGCGTCGGTCGCCTCCGTCCACGCCAGCACCCGGCCGTCGGGGCTGAGGTAGGCGTCGCTGTCGTCGGCCCCAGGCGAGGCGGTGACGTTGGCGGGCGCACCGGCGGGCTCGGGCGCCAGCTCGACGCTGCCGACGACCGGGTTGAACTCGGTGTCCTCCCACTCCGCCAGCACCACGCCGTCGTGCTCCAGGCGGTACACCCGTGTGGCGCCCGACTCGGCGGGGCCGGCGTCGGGCGCGGAGAACTCGAAGGTGCCGCAGTGGTGGCACGACCCCGCTTCGGTGCCGTCGTGGGCATGGGCGGCGTCGTCGTGGACGGCGATGCCGACTTCCTGGCGATCAGCCAGCTCGGCGCCGCGCCGCACCAACTGCACGAAGCGGAAGTCGCTGGCCTCGTCGAGGCCGTTGCCGCCCGACGAGGTGCGCTCCGATTCGGTGACCATGGTGCCTGCCGCAGTGCCGTCGGTGCGCCCCGTCACCCGGAGGTGCGGACCAGCGGCCGCCGCCGCGCCCAGCAGGCGCGCCCGGCATGCCTCTTCGGTGGGGTTGTCGACGGTGGCGCCCAGCGCGCAGGCCGCCCACGACCAGTCCTTGGGCTGGTAGAGGACGTTGTCGTCGCCCCAGCCGGTGTTGCTGTACTTCAGGGCCGAGCGGTCGTCGGCCAGCCATTGGCGCAGCGACGTGTTGTACGCCGTGCCGCTGCCCAGGTCGGCGGACGCCACGGGCACGCCGGGCGTGTCGAACGGGCTGTGCGAGGGGTCGCGGTCGTCGTCACGCGACTCGGGCACCAGCCCGAGGGTGTGGCCGAACTCCTGGGCCAGCAGGGCGCCGGCCATGGCCGGGCTGGCTGCCTTGCCGCTCGACGCGGGCCGGGCGCCGACGGCGCGGGCCCAGGCCACGGGGCCGCCCAACAGGGCGTAGCCCTCGAAGCACGACTTGCCGGGAGGCGGCGGGTTGAACAGGCCGTAGCTGGCCGCCTCGCCCACCACGCCGACGACCACGTCGGCCCGTCCGCCCGGGTTGCGGGCGTTCCACGAGGCCAGCACCGAGGCCAGGCCCGCGGAGACCTGCGGCATGTTGCCCAGCAGGCTCGTGCCGCAGAACTTCTCGCCCGGGGGGATCACGTTCAAGCCCGGGTCGGTGGCCGTGCTCGGCCCCAGGTTCAACATGGCCGGGCTGAGCTTCCAGCGCACGCCGGCGGCGGCGTCGGCCACGCACGTGCCGCCCGGCGGGGTGACGACCTCGCACAGGTCGCCCTGCTCGGTGGCCGTGGGGGTGACCCGCGACAGCGCCCGCATGCCGTCCTCGACGACTGCGGCATCGCGGGGGGTGAACTCGGCCGCCATGCCGCCGGGGTTGGCGGCGTTGCCCATGGGGACCAGCAGCACCGACAGCGGGTTCGAGGTGGTGACCGGCTTCGACGCCCCTGCATAGGTGCGAGTCAGCACCGGGCCCGAACCGACGCGGTAGGCAATGGTGACCGTGACGTTCAACGTGAAGTCGCCGGGCACCGTGGGGGCCAGCGCCGCCGCGGGCACCACGAAGAGAGGCCAGGCGGCAGGCGGCGGCGTGGGCAGCGCGTCGGTCCAGCCCGGCACTGCCGTGTCGGCCACGGGCGACCAACGGGCGGCGGTAAACGGTGAGCCCACAGGCACACCGCCCACCGACAACGAACCGGCCAGCGACGTCGACGCCGCGATCAGCGTGGTCGTGGTCGACGAGCACGAGGGCCGGGACACGGCCACACGCACCAGCGTCTCCTTGCCACGCACGAGGCGGGCGTACTCGCCCACGCCTTGGCTGATGGTCGTGGCTCGCACCACCGGTGCCGTGTCGCACACCGCAGCGGAGCCCGGCGGGCCTGCGGTGAGCACGGACGCGCCGAGTACGGCACACGCGACAACGAGACGAAGACGCCCCAGTCGAGACATTCGGATACCCCTGCCCCTCTTGGCTCCCCAGCGGAGCACCCAGCAATCCCCTGGGTAAGGGTGGACTGTTCGCTCAGAACTTTCCAGTTTCAACTGGGATGTGTGACGAAAGTCACACTATTGCCAAGAACCGGCAATTGCGGGGAGCATGCGCTTTTCCCCTCGCAAGGAGGCCCGTCGTGGCTCGCAAGAAGGACTACCTGGAGCACCTGGCCCGCGTCCCCATGTTCAGCGCTTGCTCCAAGAAGGAGCTGGAGATGATCGCTCGTCAGGCCGAGGAGCTCGACGTCCCGGCGGGCGAGACGCTCATCAAGCAGGGCGCTTCGGGCCGCGACTTCTTCGTGGTGGTCGAGGGCAAGGCCGCCGTCACCCGGGACGGCAAGGACGTGGGCACAGTCGGCGCGGGCAATTTCTTCGGCGAACTGGCGCTGCTCGACAAGTCACCGCGCAACGCCACGGTCACGGCGTCGACCGCCATGCGGGTGTTCGTGCTGACGCAGCCGTCGTTTCACGGCCTCCTGGCGACGATCCCCTCGTTGTCGAACAAGGTCATGGTGGGCATGGCCCGCCGCCTTCAAGAGTTCGACTCCCGGAGCTGAAGCGGAGTTAGTGCGCCGCCTTCTGGATCTTGCCCGCCCGGATGCACGAGGTGCAGACGTGCATGCGCTTGGGGGCGCCGTTGACGATGGCGCGCACCCGCTGGATGTTGGGATTCCACCGACGCTTGGTGCGCCGGTGCGAGTGGCTGATGCTCATGCCGAATGAGGGATGCTTGCCGCATACCTCGCACACCGCTGCCATGACGCGCACGCTCCTGTAGGGGGACTGCCGGGGAACCGGTGCAGGTTAGCATCCCCCCACATGGAGACGCTCGAGCGGCTGGCAGCGGGGCACCTGCGCGATGTGGTGACCGGCTACCGCGACGCCTTGCGGGCCCACCAGGACGCCGTCAACCGGCTCAACGTCTACCCCGTCCCCGACGGCGACACCGGCACCAACATGGCCCTCACCTTGGAGGAGGTCGTCAAGGAGTGCGCGGCGGCCGACGACATGGTGTCGACCTGCAAGGCCATCAGCCACGGGGCACTGATGGGCGCCCGGGGCAACTCCGGGGTGATCCTGTCGCAGATCCTGCGGGCGCTGGCTGACGGGTGCAAGGGGGTCGACGCCGCGGGCGCCGCCGACGTGGCCGCCGCCCTGGGCAACGCCTCGACCGCGGCCTACGAGGCGGTGATGCGCCCGGTCGAGGGCACCATCCTCACCGTCGTCAAGGAAGCGGCCGCTGCCGCCCATGCCGCGGCCGACGGCGGGGCCGCCTTGGTCGACGTGCTCGACGCCGCCAAGAAGGGGGGGCAGGTCGCGCTCGACAACACGCCGGAACTGCTGCCCGTGCTGAAGCAGGCTGGCGTGGTCGACGCAGGCGGCGCGGGCTTCCTGCTCCTGCTCGACGCCTTCCTCCACGTGGTGGCGGGCCGCCCGCTGCCCGAGGCGCCCGCCGTCACCGGCCTCGTCGACTCGTCGGCGCCGGCGGCGCCGATGCACGACGGCGACAGCGACCTGCGCTACGAGGTCATGTATTTCCTCGAAGCGCCCGACGAGACGATCCCGGCGTTCAAGGACGTGTGGGCGGGCATCGGCGACTCCATCGTGGTGGTCGGCGGCGACGGCATCTGGAACTGCCACATCCACACCGACGACATCGGCGCTTCCATCGAAGCGGCCATGGACTGCGGGCGGCCCCGCAACATTCGGGTCACCGACCTCCACGAGCAGGTGGAGGAGGAGCGCTGGGTGCGCGAGGCCGCGGCCGTGCCCGTCGAAGAACCCGCGCACGATCCGGTGCCCACCGCAGTGGTGGCGGTCGGCACGGGCGAGGGGATCCGGCGCATCTTCCACTCGCTCGGGGTGCAGAAGGTGGTGGCGGGCGGCCAGTCGATGAACCCCTCGACGGCCCAGATCCTCGAAGCGGTCGAGGCGGCACCGGGGGAGCAGGTGGTGATCCTGCCCAACAACAAGAACATCATCCCGGTGGCCGAGCAGGTGGCCCCCCTGGCCTCCAAGCCGGTGTCGGTGGTGCCCACCACGGGGATCGCCCAGGGCTTCGCCGCCTTGCTGGAGTACGACCCCGAGGCCACCGCCGAGGCCAACGCCACGTCGATGGGCGAGGCCGCCGGACGGGTGGTCAGCGGCGAGGTCACCCGGGCCGTGCGCGACTCCGGCGAGATCACAGAAGGCGACTGGCTGGGGTTGTCGAGCAAGCGCATCGAGTCGGTGGCACCGACGTTGGCCGAGGCCGCCACCAGCCTGCTCGACCACCTCATCGGCGACGACCACGAGATCGTCTCCGTGATCGAAGGCGAGGGGTCGTCGGCCGCCGACACCCGGCGCATCACCGAGTGGCTCCGTGAGCACCGCCCCGACGTGACCTTCGAGGTGCACCACGGCGGCCAGCCGCTCTACCCCTACCTGTTCAGCATTGAGTGAGCCCCACCTGACCGTTCTGGTCCGGGAATCCGGCGCGGTGGCGCCGGATTCCCGGACCAGAACCGGGTAGCCGGCCGTGGCGAGGAGCCTGCAGCAGCTGGCCAACATCGCTGTCACCGAGTTGCGCGGGGTGGGAGCCAAGCGGGCCGACGCCCTCAAAGAGGTGGGCATCGAGACGGTCTACGACCTGCTCACCCACTACCCGCGGCGCTACGTCGACCGCACCGCGCAGGTGGCCATCGGCGAGCTGGCCGTGGGGGAGGAGGCCATGGTCGTGGCCGAGGTCAAGCGCAGCAGCGCCCGCCGCAGCCGCCAGGGCCGGGCCATCGCCGAGGTCGAGGTCTACGACGGCACCGCCTACCTGCGCTGCACGTTCTTCAACCAGTCGTGGCGGGCCAAGCAACTGCCGGTCGGCACCACCGCGGTCTTCTTCGGCAAGCTCGACGTCTACAAGGGCCGCCGCCAGATGGCCAACCCGCTCGTCGACCTCATCGGCGACCGTACCGGCCGCATCGTGCCCATGTACCCGCAGTCGGAGAAGGCGGGCCTGGTCACGTGGGAGGTCGCGGCGTGGGTGGAGGAGGCCTTGGCCCGGGCGGGCGACTTCGCCGACCCGCTCCCCGCCGCGGCCAATGACGAGTTCGACCTGGCCGATCGCACCTGGGCCTTCTCCCAAATCCATCAGCCCGAGTCGCTCGACGCCGCCTACGCCGCGCGCCGCCGCCTGGCTTTCGACGAACTGTTCCGCCTGCAGATGACCCTCGTGCTGCGCAAGCGGGCCTTGGAGCGGGAGTCGAAGGGCATCCGCCACACCGTCGAAGGCGAACTGGTGCCCCGCTTCCACCAGCGCCTCCCGTTCCCGCTCACCAACGCCCAGCGGCGGGCCATCGCAGAGGTCGAAGCCGACATGGCGGGGCCGCACCCCATGCACCGCCTCCTCCAAGGCGACGTGGGTTCTGGCAAGACCGTGGTGGCGGTAAGCGCGCTGCTCACCGCCGTGCAGGGCGGCCACCAAGGCGCCTTCATGGCCCCCACCGAAGTGCTGGCCGAACAGCACCACGTCGCCGTGCGCGCCCTGCTGGCCGACCTCACCGTGCCCGACGCGGGCGGGTCGTTGTTCGAGGAACGGCCGCTGCGGGTCGAGCTCCTCACCAACCGCACTACGGCGTCGGAACGCACCAAGCTGCACGCGGCGTTGACAGCCGGGCAGGTCGACATCCTCATCGGCACCCATGCCCTGCTCACCGAACAGGTCGCCTTCAAGCGCCTCGGCCTGGTGGTCATCGACGAGCAGCACCGTTTCGGCGTGGAGCAGCGGGCCGCCTTGCGGGGCAAGGGCGACGACCCCGACGTGCTGGTGATGACGGCCACGCCGATCCCGCGCACGGCGGCCATGACCGTCTACGGCGACCTCGACATGACCGTGCTCGACGAGCTCCCGCCCGGCCGCACCGCGATCACCACCGTGTGGGCCCGGGGGCCGCTGGAGGAGGCCGAGGCCTGGAGCCGGGTCAAGGAGGAGGTGGCCGCGGGCCGCCAGGCGTACGTGGTGTGCCCATTGGTCGATGAGTCCGAGCGGGTGCAGGCCAAGTCGGCCATCGAGGAATACGAGCGGCTGCGCACCGAGGTGCTGGCCGACCTGCGCCTCGGCCTGCTGCACGGGCAGATGCGCCCGGCCGACAAGGAACCGGTGATGGCCGCCTTCCGCCGAGGCGAGGTCGACGTGCTGGTGGCCACCACCGTCATCGAGGTCGGCGTCGACGTGCCCAACGCCACCGTCATGGTCATCGAGGACGCCGACCGCTTCGGCATCGCCCAGCTCCACCAGCTCCGGGGCCGGGTCGGCCGGGGGTCGGCCCGCAGTTGGTGCTACCTCCTGGGCGACGCCGAGAGCGAGCGCCTGGCCGCCGTCGAACGCACCACCGACGGCTTCGAGCTGGCGGAGGTCGACCTCGACCTACGAGGGGCGGGCACGATTCGGGGCGCTCGCCAGAAAGGCCGTTCCGACCTCAAGCTGGCGTCGCTCCGGCGCGACAAGCAGATGGTGGTCCAGGCCCGCGAACTGGCCTTCCGGGTGGTCGACGGCGACCCCTTCTTGGAGCAGCACCCGGTGCTGGCCGAGGAGGTGCGCGCCCTGGTGGACGCCGACGAAGAAGACTTCCTCTTCAAGTCCTGACGATGCGACGGCCCTCGAACGGGGTAGGGTCCGCGGCGAATGGGGAGCCCGCTTGTCGTCGTCGAGAAAGTCAACAAGTCCTTTGGTGACCTCCACGTCCTGAAGGACGTCGACCTCGTCGTCAACCGTGGCGACGTCGTCGTCGTGGTCGGCCCGTCGGGCTCGGGCAAGTCGACGCTGTGCCGGTGCATCAACCGGCTGGAGCCCATCGACAGCGGCACCATCACCATCGACGGCGTTGCCCTGCCCGAGGAAGGCAAGGCCCTGGCCAAGCTGCGGGCCGACGTGGGCATGGTGTTCCAGTCGTTCAACCTCTTCGCCCACAAGAGCGTGCTCGCCAACGTCACCCTCGGCCCCACAAAGGTGCGGGGGTTGTCGAAGAAAGAGGCCAAGGAACGGGCCATGCAACTGCTGGAGCGGGTCGGCATCGCCGACAAGGCCGACCGCTACCCGGCCGAGCTCTCCGGCGGGCAGCAGCAGCGGGCGGCCATCGCCCGGGCGCTGGCCATGGAGCCCAAGGTCCTCATGTTCGACGAGCCCACCTCGGCCCTCGACCCCGAGATGATCAAGGAGGTCCTCGACGTCATGTTGGAGCTGGCGTCAGAGGGCAAGACGATGATCGTGGTCAGCCACGAGATGGGCTTCGCCCGGTCGGCGGCCCAACAAGTGGTGTTCATGGACGGCGGACAGGTACTTGAAATGTCGCCGCCCGAAGAGTTCTTCGCGCAGGCCAAGACGGAACGGGCTCGCGACTTCCTCTCGAAGATCCTCAGCCATTGACAAAGGAGATACAGGTATGACGAGACGGCGTTGGTGGACCATCGCCCTGTTGCTCGTCGTCGCCCTCACCGGTGCAGCATGCGGTGACGACGACGACGGCGGTGCGGTTACAAACCCGACAGACGACAAGGGCGGCGACGAGGTCGCCCGTCCGAGCTTTGCCTCGGGCAGCACCATGGCGAGCTTGCAGTCCGACGGCAAGATCACAATCGGCGTGAAGTTCGACCAGCCCGGGTTCGGCCAGAAGAACCCGACCACCGGCAAGATCGAGGGCTTCGACGTCGAGATCGGCAAGCTGATCGCCCAGGGCATCTACGGCGGCCGCCTCGACGGGCAGGAAGCGAACATCGAGTTCGTCGAAGCGGTGTCGAAGAACCGTGAGCCCTTCATCCAAGAAGGCCGCGTCGACCTGGTGATCGCCACCTACACCATCAACGACACCCGCAAGCAGGTGGTCGACTTCGCCGGGCCGTACTTCGTGGCCCAGCAGGACCTGATGGTCAAGGCCGGCGACAATGCCATCAAGAGCGTCACCGACCTGGCGGGCAAGAAGGTCTGCACGGTCAAGGGCTCGACCTCGGAGAAGAACGTGCGGGCCAAGGCGCCCACCGCCGAGGTCACGCTGTTCGACACCTACTCGCAGTGCGCCGAAGCCCTCGGCGACGGGCGAGTGGTGGCGGTGACCACCGACAACACCATCCTGGCCGGCTTGGTCTCGCAGTCGAACAACGCCTACAAGCTGGTCAAGGCGCCGTTCAGCGACGAGCCCTACGGCGTGGGCCTCAAGAAGGGCGACCAGGCCTTCCGCGACTTCCTCAACGACCGGTTGGAGGAGATCTTCCGCAACGGCCAGTGGGCTGCCGCTTTCGAGCGGACGCTGGGCAAGCTGGGGCTCGACACGCCGCGGCCGCCGAGCATCGACCGCTACGCCACCACGGGTGGCTCGACCGGCAGCAGCACGTCGACCACGGCGGGCGGCTCGGGCGGTACGTCCTCGTCGACGAGCTCGTCGTCCGCGTCGTCGTCGACCACCAGTACCACGCGGTAACGCCCTGAACATCGTCTTCGACAACCTCGGCACCTACGTCGAGGGGATGCGGACCACGGTGTCGCTTACCCTGCTGTCGTTCGCGGCGGCAGTGGTGATCGGCACCGTGGTCGCCGCGTTCCGGGTCGGGCCCGTTCCCCCGCTGCGATGGGCGGGGGCGACGTATGTGGAGCTGGTGCGCAACACGCCGCTGGCCGTCCACTTCATCCTCTTCTACTTCGGCCTCACCAAGGTCGGCATCCGCTACGAGGCGTTCGTCACCGCGGTGATCGTGCTCAGCATGTACACGAGTTCGTTCGTGGCCGAGACCATTCGCTCCGGCATCAACGCGGTGTCGACGGGCCAGGCCGAAGCGGCCCGTTCCCTCGGGCTCACCTTCCCGCAGGTGCTCACCATCGTGGTGCTGCCGCAGGCCTTTCGCACCGTGGTGGCGCCGCTGGGCAGCCTGCTCAGCGCCTTGGTGCGCAACTCGTCGGTGGCCTCAGTCATCTCCGTGTTGGAGCTCACCGAGGTAGCCGACCGCCTCAACACCGCTACCGCCCGGCCCATCCCGGTGTTCTTGGGAGCGGCCGCTGCCTATCTCACGTTGACCCTGCCGCTGGGGTGGGGCATCGGCATCGTCGAGCGCCGGGTGGCGATCAAACGATGACCGCCACCGTGCTGGCCGACGCCCTCGGCCCCAAGGCCCGCCGCCGGGTGTGGATCGCCTCGATCGTCGCCGCCGTGCTGGTGGCCGCCGTCATCGGCGTCGCCGTTCAGCGCCTCGCCGACCGCAACCAGTTCGACGAAGCGCTGTGGAAGCCGCTGACCCAGCGCTCGGTCATCCGCTTCTTCCTCACAGGGCTGGCCAACACCATGAAGGCGGCGATGGTGGCCATGGGGTTGGCCTTGGTCCTGGCCACCTTCCTGGCCCTCGGGCGCCTGGCCCGCAACAAGCCGGTGCGATGGGCGGCGGGCGCGTGGGTCGAGTTCTTCCGGGCCATGCCCCTGCTGCTGCTCATCTACTTCTCGGGGCTGGGCCTGCCCAAGTACGGCATCCAGCTCCCGGTGTTCTGGTACCTGGTGCTGGCCCTGGTGGCCTACAACGGCGCCGTGGTGGCCGAGATCTTCCGGGCGGGCATCCTGTCGCTCGACCGGGGCCAGTCCGAAGCCGCCTACGCCATCGGCCTGTCGTACTGGCAGGCCATGTTCACCGTGATCGTGCCCCAAGCCGTACGCCGCATGGTGCCCGCCATCGTGAGCCAGTTGGTGACCCTGCTGAAGGACACCTCGTTGGGCTACGTGATCACCTACGAGGAACTGTTGCGCCGGGGCCGGCTCAGCGGCGAGTTCTACGGGAACATGCTGCAGTCGCTGGTCTTCGTGGCCGCCTTCTATGTCGTGGTGAACTTCGCCCTGAGCCAGGTCGCCCGTCGCTTGGAAGTGCGCCAGCGCCGCCGCTACAACGCAGGGGCCATGGACGTGGCCGGCGTCGAAGACCTGGCCACGGTGGCCGCCGAGGGTCGCCGGGCCTAACCGGTGCCGCGCAGTGCAGCCCGGAGGGCGGCGGCGGCCTCCTCTGTGGCGGGTTGCGCCGCTGCGTAGACCTTGCCCGCGGTGAAGAAGGCGTGCAGTTCGCCGTCCCAGCGACGACGCAACGTGGGAACGCCCGCCTGCTCCAGCCGCAAGGCGTAGGCCTCGCCTTCGTCGCGCAGGGGGTCGTACTCGGTAGTGACCACGTAGGCGGGCGGCAGGCCACCGAGGTCGTCCGCGTAGATCGGCGATGCCAACGGGTCGCGGCGGTCGTGGCCCGCCAGGTAGTGGTCCCAGAACCAGCGGGTGTCTGCTTCGTAGAGAAAGTACCCCTCCCCGTTCTCCTTCATCGAGGGGTAGCTCATCTCGGCGTCGACCGCGGGATAGACGAGCAGTTGGAAGGCCAGGGGAGGGCCGTCGTCTCGCGCTTTGAAGGTCACGGCCGCGGCCAGGTTGCCGCCCGCGCTGTCGCCCCCGACGGCGGTGGGCCCCGGCAATGTGGCGGCCGCCCACTTGGTGGCCGCGTAGCAGTCGTCGAACCCGGCAGGGAAAGGATGTTCCGGGGCGAGGCGGTAGTCGACGTTGACGATCGTCGTGCCTGCCGCCACGGCAAAGCGGCGGCAGAAGGCGTCGTGCTCGTCCATGCTCCCCAGGCACCACCCGCCGCCGTGGAACCACACCAGCGTGCCGACCGCGTCGTCGGGCCGGTACAGCCGCACGGGCACGCCGTCTGCGGTGGCGTCCTCGGTGGGGACCTCGGGCCCGTCGCTGTCGATGCGGTTGAAGTTGGCCAACAGTGTGCGCAACACGTCGAGGCCGAGGTCTTCGATCGTGAGGTTGCCGGCCTGCGCCAGCCGGTCGAACACGACTTGGGCGTCAGGGCTCAACGGCACCTTCGCATCCTACGGACTAGGCACATCGGTGGCCTGAGAATGGCCCGCACGCGCTAGAGACGGTCGGGCAGGCGGCACGTATCGTCTGCAGTGCAACAGGGGGGGCGGATGGTGTGTAACGCGCAAGGCGTGTTCTCGTGAGCGTTGAGGCGTGGTTCCAGAGCCAAGGGGGCGCAGTTGCCGCGGCTCGGCGAGCGGTCTCGTCCGACGGGCGCCTCCTGAACGCCGCCGTGCTGGCCGGCATGGCCGGCCTGGTGGCCGGGGGAACGGCCTATGTCCTCTGCGGCGAGCCCGACGGGCGGGGCCTGGGCTTGCTGGTACTGGGGGTGGCGATCGTCGCCCTCCTGGCTTCCACGAGATACGCCGTCGGGCTTGTGCGCATCTTCCTCGTGGCCAGCTTGGTAGTCGTGGCCGTGGGGCTGATCGACGTGGGCCGCGGGGCGATCGGCCGTGAGCGTGCGGCCTCGGCGCGTGAGACGGCCGGTGAGTTGCGGACGAAGCTGCTCGCCGCCTCGAAGGCGGCCGACCCCGCGCGGGCCACGGGGGGAGGGGCCGCACCAGCTCCCGACGCCCTCGCCGAACTGGGCCGGCTGCTTGCCGTTGCCCCGCCGGGGCCGGCCATCGACAGCCTCCGTTCCTTGGAGGCCGACCTTCGCGCCCTCCTGGCAGGCCCGTCGGCGTCGGCGCGGTTGGCGGAGCAGCGCCGGCGGGTGAAGGCCCTCGACCTCGGTGCGCTCCGTGGCGCTGCCGAGGCTGCGGTGGCAGCCGTCGAGGCCGCCGTGTTGCCGAAACCCGCCCCTGCGCCTGCCTCACCGAAGGAGGCCGAAGAAGCTGTCGACCAGCTGTGCAAGGCGGCGGGCGGAGCGATGCACCTCGACGGGGCAGCACCGCGCTGCCTGGCCGACTCGACATGCTCGGTCCTCCTCGCCGAGCTCGAACTCCTCGGCGCCGGCGCCGAGGTCGAAGTTGCTCGCTACGAGCACGCCCTCGCCACCGACAAGGCGAAAGAGGCGGCGGAGAAGGACCTCGAGGAGAAGCTCGACAAGCGAGCCGCGGCGGCCGGGCGGCGCGGCCGGGGCGTCGAGGACGTGGACGCCGTCGCCGCCGTCCGTGCGGGCGGCGGTGTCCTTCTCGGCGAGCTCCCGTGGATCGGCGGCGACGGCGAAGAGGCGGATCAGGTGCCCGTCGATCCCGGCGTGGTCGGGTGGCTCCTCCTGGCCGCGCTCTCCGTGCTCACTTACGTGGCGCTCGAACGCCGGGCGGCGCGAAAGGCGTTGGGCCCGGTCGTGGTACAGCCGATCAAGGAAAACGAGCCCGGACCCGAGGACGAACTGTTCAGGACCTACGTGCTCCGCAACGTCCCTGCTCCCGGCGCCGTGCCCGGTGCGGCCGCTCTCGTGCCCGTCGCCGAATTGCTCGATGCCACCAAGGTCCCGGCCGGGAACGCGATCGGCAAGCTTGTCGCTGCTGTCGCTGTCGCGCTCGGGGAGAAGCGTGGCTACACGGTCACCTACCGCACCGTGCCCACCGGTACGCCGGCTACCGCCCCTGCCGCGACGCCTACCCCGGCCGCCGCCGAGACACCGCCCACCGTCCCCGGCGCGACGCCCACCACCATCGCCGTGCGCGTCACCGACCGCCGCACCAAGGAGGTCGTCCACCAGCGCCTGGTGCACGACAACGCGCCCGCCGAAGCCCTGCGCAAGGCGGCCTACTGGGCGGCAACCGTCGTGCTGGCACGCTCGGATCGCGTGCCCCATTGGGCTCAGTGGCCCGCCGACAGCTCCGATGCCCTGGCCGCCTATCACGCCGACGACGACAAGGGCGAAAAGCCCCCGGTGAAGCTCATGGAGCAGGCGGTGGCCAAGGCTCCCGGCAACGGCCTGCTTTGCCTTTGGCTGTCGAATGCCTATGCGCTCGAAGGGCAACACCTGGACGCTTTCGAGCTCGCCCTGCGAGCGGCGACCGTCAACCGCCACTACGTCGCCGCCCGCTACCGGCTGGCCATGGCCGCCAGCCTGCTCGCGTCCGATGTGGATGCCAACTGGGTCGAACGGCCAGCGCACCAGCGCCAGCGTGTGACGGCAATGTTGAGGCGCTACCTATCGCACGGGGAGAAGCTGGCCGCGGCGTTGGACGCCCCCGACGCGAAGAAGGCGCTGTGCACGTTCGCCCTGGCCGAGTTGCGCGACATCGATCAGCGGCTGGGCCTGTTCCGCGTGTGCTTCAGCGCCTTGTGCAGGAGCGAGCGGTCGTACTGGCTGGCCTTCTTCCGCGCCGAAGCGGGGGGCGTGTCGGCCCGACGGCAGTTCATGCGGGCCATCGCTTCGTCGCGGCCCGCCATAGTACGACGAGGCGTCCTCTCAAAAGGCGACTTCCCAAAAGGCGACTTCCCAAAAGGCGACCAGCGCTCGCTCCTCAAAGACCCTTGGACGTTCTGGCAGGTGGCCTACAACCTGGCCTGCGACGACGCCATCAGGGCCGACGTCGAGGGGATGAAGGCGGCAGAGGATGCCCTGAAGCACCTCGAGATGGCACTCGAGCGTCCCGGAAGCCACCAGCTCACCAGGGCGTGGGTCGAGAAGGACCCCGACCTCGAGCCGCTGCACCGCTTGCTCCGGTTTACAGCATTCGTAGAAGCGCTACCAAGGGAGCAGGAGACTGATGCCGACTGACCGCGATCGGAAGATGGACCAGGCCCTGCCTGAGATCAGGAAGCGACTCGAGGATGTGGCGAAGCTGGAGCCGCGGTGGCGTTCGCTTTTCGACGTGTTCGAGGGGGTCACGGCGGATCCGTCGGCGGGTCGCGTACGGGTGGGTGACCTGGCGCTATCCGACCTGCACGTCCCGGGCCTGCCCAGCGGGGTGTCTGTCAAGGAGGTCACAGCCGCCGTCGTCGGATCGAGAACGGTCGAGACCGAGGTACTGCTCGACCGCGACACGCTCGACACGCTCGACCCGCAAACCTCTCCGCAGGTCGAGGAGTGGGCCATTCGTTCAGCGCAAGCGGCGGCGCTGGTGCTGGCCCGGGACGTCGAGGCCGCCTTCGACCCTGCCGCGCCTGAGACATCGGCCACGCTTGCCACGCTCCCCGATGTGATCGGAAATGCGCGGCAACACCTCCGCCGATTGACGCTCGACTTGGTGGTGAGTCCGGCGACGCTGTCGCGACTGGTCGGGTCGGTTGGCAAGAAGGTAAAGGAGGCCCTCAACGGCGGTGCGATCATCCCCCTGTCGCACCTCACCGTCGGACAAGCGTGGCTCCTGCCGCATCATGGCGGCGAAGTCGTGGTCGAGACGGTTGACGCCCCAGACCTCGGTTGGGACACCGTCGGCGACGACGTGCGCCTCTTTGCCCGCGAGGAGTTCATCGTGGTGCGACGCCGGCCGCTGCCGGTGCGTCGCCTCCTGATCGAGTGCGGGTGCTGCGGGTGCGGGTGCTGCCGGTGCTGCCGGTGCTGCCGGTGCTGCGAGTGTTGCGTCAAGGCACCGTAAAGCCGACGACGCGGACGTCCAATGTGCCACCCGCCGGGTCCTCGTCGAACACGAAGGCCACCTCCGCCGATTCGTCGCGGGCCAGGAACTCCACTGTCTGGTCGGCCTCGGTCACCTCGGCGCCGATGGTGAGCTCGGCCACGATCTGCACGCTCTCGGCCGTTGCGCCGCCTGTGTTGCGGATCACTACGGGCACGAGGAAGCGCTCGCCGTGGCGCTCGACCGGCCCTGTCTCGACCACCTCGGGCAACGCAGGCCGATCAGGTTCTCCCGCTTCTTTGGCGATGAGCCCCACGAGCACCAGCAGGATGAGGACGGAGACGGCGAACGTCGCCCACTCGGCGGCGCTGCGCCCCTCTTCCTGCTTCTTGTCGCTCTTCTTGCCGCTCATGCCGCCAACCTTCCTGCTGCGCCGCCTACCGCGGCCGGGAGCCCGAGCACGATCACGTGGGAGAGCGTCACCGAGGTCGGGTTCTCGGTGGCGAGGCGCTGGAAGAACCACAGCATCCCGCCCGCCACCACCAGCGAGATGAGGTACGACGCCACCGTCTCGGTGATGGGGTGCTGGAGGATGCCCGGTTGGCTGTGGCGCCGTTTCTGGTCGGAGAAGCCGGCCACGAACACGATGCAGTACGAGATCACCAGCGAGGCTCCCATCATGGCGATGAGCCAGGCAGCGGGCATAGCTGCGGCCAGCATGGGGATCTCGTCGGTGGGCGCCACGTTGAAGGCCACGAACACGGCGCCGATGGTGGTGGCCCCCACGTCGACCACGGTGGCGTGCAGCCCTTCGTCGTCGGCCGTGTCGTTGCCGCCGCTGTCGTCGTCGCCCTCGGCCCGGCCCCGGCGCAGCACGTGCTGGGCGATAGCGCTGCCGATGGCGAACGGCGTGGCTTCGTAGACGATCTTGCCCAGGGCCTCTTCAAGCGGCGTGGCCATGGTGATCTCCCGCAGCAGGACGAGCAGCAGGAAGACGCTGACCACGGCGATGGCCACCGTCTCCACGGAGTCGATCACGGCGTCGCGCCAGCGGATGTCCTTGGTGGTGCGGAACCCGGCGGTGCGGGTGAGCAGGAAGACCGGCACGAACATGAACAGCAGGACGCCGACCATGCGGGGCGTCTGCGTCTCGCTCCCGATCCACCACACCTCCATCGTGTAGAGGAGCGGGATGCCGAAGAGCATGCCGCCGGAGACGGCGCGCACCAGGTCGGTGGCCTCCTGGCGCCACGGGCCGGCGTCGGCGTCGGCGTCGGCTTCGGAGGCAGTGGAGGTGGCGGCAGGCACGGGCCGTCTATTCCCGTTCTGCCTCGAACAGCACATCCCAGCGGTCGCGGCAGTCCTCGCACCGGTAGGTGGCCAGGCCGTCGTAGAAGTTGAGGAGGTGGCAGCGGCCGCCGCAGTCGACGCAGTCGATGACCTCGGGCGCCTCGTGCTCGTTTCCGTTGTCGGTCACGGGCGTACCTGCACGAACAGGCCGGTGGCTTCGACCGCCACCGAGCCGTCGGCCAGCAGGATGCGGCCGCTGACCTTCTGGGTGCGGCGCGATTCGAGCCGCTCCCGCCATGCCTCCACGCGCACCGGGCCGCCGTCGAGGGGCACGCCCTTGCGGTACCGGAGCTCGAGCTTGGCCGTCACGCACGGCGTCTTGTCGAGGGCCCAGCCGAGCGAGGCCATGACCTCGTCGAGCACGGCGGCGGCCATGCCTCCGTGCACGAAGCCGGGCGGGCCGCGGTGCTCGGCCCTCGGCTGGAAGCGGGCCACGAGGCGGTCACCGACGCGCCAGAAGCGCAGCCCCAGCCCGAGCGGGTCCTCGCCGGTGATGCCTTCGCCGGCTACGTCTTCGAACGACACGACGGGCGAAACTACCGTGCCCCCATGCGCGTGGTTGGCGGTTCGGAGCGGGGTCGTGCCCTGCGGTCCCCCAAGGGCCACGACATCCGGCCCACCAGCGACCGGGTGCGCGAGGCGGTGTTCAACATGGTCGACACCCTGGGCGGGGTCGACGACGCCACCGTGGTCGACCTGTTCGCAGGCACCGGTGCGCTGGGGATCGAGGCGCTCTCGCGGGGGGCGGCGTCGGCCGTGTTCGTGGAGCGCGACCGGTCGGCCGCGGCCTTGGTGCAGGAGAACCTCGACGCCCTCGGACTGGCCGAGCGGGGCAAGGTCGTGCGCCTCGACGTGGTGCGGTGGCTGGAGACGGCGGGGCCGTTCGAGGTTGCCTTCGCCGACCCGCCGTACGCCTTCGAGCAGTGGCCGGTGGTGTTCGAGCGGGTGCGGGCGCAGTTGTTGGTGGCGGAGTCGAACCGGGAACTCGACCTCGGGGGGCGGTGGGAACTTCTCAGGTGTAAGCGGTACGGCAGTACCGTGGTCCACGTGGCACACACTGCACTCGACAGCCCGGGCGACCTCCGGTGAGGACGGCCCTGTTCCCGGGTTCCTTCGACCCCATCCACAACGGCCATCTGGAGATCATCGAGACGGCTGCCCTGCACTTCGACCACGTCGTCGTGGCCGCCATGCGCAACCCGCAGAAGGGCGAACCGCTCTTCTCCTACGAGGAGCGCAAGCAGATGATCGAGGACTCGATCTCGCACCTGCCCAACGTGCGGGTGGAGCAGTTCGGCAGCCTGGTCGTCGACCTGGCCCGACAGGTGGGGGCCGACGTCCTCATCAAGGGGCTGCGGGTGGCGTCCGACTTCGAGCACGAGCTCCAGCAGGCGCAGATGAACCACGCCATCTCCGGCATCGACACGCTGTTCATCCCGTGCGCGTCGTCGCACTCGTTCATCGCCTCGAACCTGGTGCGCCAGATCGCCCGCTACGGCGGGGCCGATCGCATCAGCTCGATGGTCCCCGAACCGGTGGCCAAGCGCCTCCAGGAGAAGTTCACCTCTTCATGAGTGACTACGACAGCCTCGACCGCCAACCCGCGTTGCCCGCCGACATCGACGCCGAGACCCTGCTGCGGCGGGTTGTCGAGATCATCGGCAACGCCAAGTCGATGCCGTTGTCGGCGTCGGTGCTCATCAGCAAGGACGAGGTCGTCGAACTGCTCGAAGAGGCGTTGAACCGGCTGCCCGAGGAGCTGCGGGAGGCCCGGTGGATGCTCAAGGAGCGTGAGGAGTTCCTGGCCAAGACCCAGCGCGACGCCGACGAGATCCTCGAGGCCGCACGGGTGCGGGCCGAACGCATGGTGCAGCGCACCGAAATCGTCCGTTCGGCCCAGCAGACGGCCAAGCGCACGGTCGAGCTGGCCGACGACGAGGCCCGCAGGCTCAAGCTCGAGGCCGAGGACTACTGCGACCAGAAGCTCGCGGCGTTCGAGATCGTGTTGGAGCGCACGACGAAGACCGTGCAGGCGGGCCGCGACAAGCTCCGCGTCACCCCCGCCCCCCTCAGCCCCGAGCAGGGCCGCAGCACCGGCTTCGTCGACGACGCCCAACCCGGCGTCGACGAAGCCTTCTTCGACCAAGACACCGAGTAACCCCCGTCCGGAGTAATTAGCTCACCAAATGGCAGCGTCGGTTGCGCAGAGCCACCGAGCGGCTGGGAATCGTCAAACGCCCTGAACGGACTGTCGACCCCTGGCACAATGCTGGGATGGCGAGACGACGGGTAACCGTGAGCCTTGGCGACGACGTGCTTCGTGCGCTGGACGAGGCCGCCCGGGGGTCGGGCGAGACTCGCTCCCGCGTCGTCGAGCGGACGCTGGCCAGGCAGCTCACCGGGTTGAAGTTGCAGCAGTTGCGTGCCACGGCGAGAGGCCCCCGTCTAAGCGACGACGAAGCGACGGACCTCGCCTATGCCGAGCTTCGGGCCGCCCGCCGCACTCGGTCGAAGCGAGCGGCGTCGTAGGTGGCCCGGGTCGTGCTCGACCCGGGCGTGATCGTTTCAGGCCTGCTGAATCCAGACGGGCCGCCCGGCCACCTCCTCGACGCCTGGGTGGACGGCGAGTTCAACCTCGTCGTGAGCCCCCATCTGCTTGAAGAGCTCAGCGACGTGCTGTTGCGGCCCAAGCTCGCCTCGCGCCTCGACAACACCGTCGTCAGCGACATGCTGCGGCTCCTGCGTGAGGCGGCGGTCATGGAGAGCGACGGGCCTCCTGCACAGGTGTGCCGAGATCCCGACGACGACTACCTCGTCGCCCTTGCGCTCGCCACGGGTTCGCTGCTGGTTTCCGGCGACAAAGACCTCCTGAGCGTGCAGGTGGAGCACCTCGAGGTGCTGGTCCCTGCCGAAGCGGCGGCGAGACTCCTTCCCACCTGAGTGCCGTCATCGCGTCTTGTCCAGCCGCAAATCGTAGGTCGCACTCCCGAGTACATAGCGTGCGGAAAAGGCACGCTTATGTACTCGGGACAGCGGGGCGTCAGGCTCGGACGGCTCGCGGGGTCGGTTCCGGCACCGGTCGCCCCGTGGCCCGGGCGGCTTCCACCCATGCCTGCATGGCGACCTCGACTTCGGCAACCGCTTCGTGCGGGGTGGCTCCGTGGGCGCTGCAGTACGCAAGGTCGGGGACATCGGCGACCCAGGCCTGGTCTTCGTCGCTCCAGAACACTTCGATCCGGTAGGCCGTCATCGCGTCTCCTCCAGCCGCAAATCGTAGGTCGCACTCCCGAGTACATAGGGTGCGGAAAAGGCACGCTATGTACTCGGGACAGAGGGCGTTCTGCGGACCGAGGTCGGGTTTCTACACTGGACGGCGTGGCCCCCAACCCGTTTCTCGTGAGTGTCACCGCGCTCAAGCGCGGCCCCGGCGGCACCGTGCAGAGCGAGCGCCGGTGCGGCGTCCTCGCCGGGCTGGCCGTCACCAGCGCCCACGTCCCCGACGGCATCGAGGTGTGCGTCGACGTCGACCTGGAGTCGGTGCACGGCGGGATCATGGCCCACGGCACCGTCACCACCACCTGGGAAGGCGAGTGCCGCCGCTGCCTCGGCCCCGCCGCCGGCACGGTGCACGCCGAGGTCCGGGAACTGTTCGAGCCGGGCAGCGACGCCGACGAGACCTACCCCCTCATGGGCGAGCAACTCGACTTGGCCCCGCTGGCGCGCGACGCTGTCCTGCTGGAACTTCCCCAGGCGCCCCTCTGCGCGGAGGCGTGCCAGGGGCTGTGCCCCACGTGCGGCGCCAACCTCAACGAGGGCGGGTGCTCGTGCCGGGCGCAGGCAACCGACCCGCGGTGGGCGGCGCTCGACGCGCTTCGCCACGAGACATAAGAGAGAGCGACCGAGATGGCCGTCCCCAAGAAGAAGACCTCCAAGGCCAAGAGCCGCAGCCGTCGGGCCAGCAACTGGACCTTGGCCGTCCCCGCCCGCAGCGTCTGCCCGCAGTGCCGCCACGCCAAGCTCCCGCACGTCGTCTGCCCCAACTGCGGCTGGTACGGCGGCCGCCAGGCCATCGACGTCGGCTAGCCGGCCGGTGCTGCCCATCGCGGTCGACGCCATGGGCGGCGACCGTGCACCCGGTGAGATCGTCGCCGGCGCCGCGCAGGCAGCGCACGAACTCGGCGTGCCCGTCGTCCTCGTGGGCGACCCCGCCGCCATCGGCGACACCCACGGCCTCGACGTCATCCCGGCGTCGGAGGTCATCGGCATGCACGACGACCCGGCGGCGGGCGTCCGCCGCAAGAAGGACAGCTCGCTCGTCCGCGCCGCCGAGGCGGTGCGCGACGGCAAGGCATCGGCCATGATCAGCGCGGGCAACACCGGCGCCACCATGGGCAGCGCCCTCCTGCGCATGGGCCGCCTGCCCGGCGTGGCCCGCCCCGCCATCGCCACGCCTATCCCCGTCCCCGGCTCGACCCCCACCGTCCTGCTCGACGCGGGTGCCAACGCCGACTGCAAGCCCGCGTGGCTCGTGCAGTTCGCCCAGATGGGCGCCGTCTTCGCCGCCGAGCGCTACGGCATCGACAAGCCCCGGGTCGGGCTCCTGTCGATCGGCGAAGAGGACACCAAGGGCAACGCCTTGGTGAAAGAAGCCCACGCCCTGCTCGCAGGCGGCGCCCCCGGCGTCCACTTCGTGGGCAACGTCGAGGGCCGCGACATCCTCACCGAAGCCGTCGATGTGGTCGTCACCGACGGCTTCACCGGCAACGTCACCCTCAAGACCCTGGAAGGCGCCGTGAAGTTCATGCGCGACGCCGTGTTCGGCGCCATGGTCTCGACGGAAGAGGCGATCAAGGCGTCCGAGGTCCTCATCCCGCTCCTGCTGCCGCTCGCCGAGGAGATGGACCCCGACAGCCAGGGCGGCGCCGCCCTGCTCGGCGTCGACGGCGTGTGCATCATCAGCCACGGCTCGTCGTCGGCCAAGGCCATCGTCAACGCCGTGCGGGTCGCTCGCGACATGGTCGAGCAGGGGCTGGCCGACCGGCTGGCCGCCGCCGTCGCCGCCACGTAGGCCCGTACACTCGGCCCATGGGGGATCGGGTCCGACTGACGGCGCTGGCGAATGCAGCCCTGTTCGTCGCCGCCGCCGTAGGCCTGGTCACGGTCGACGAGGACAAGCCCCACGGCGTGCTCGTGGCCGCCGCGGAAGCAACGGCCCGTACGGGCACGGCCGCCTTTTCCCTCCACGCCTCGATGCGTATGGGCGACGAGCCGACGGCGATCGCCGCGACAGGCCGCATCGACTTCGAGCGCAAGCGCTTCACCCTCGTTCGTGAGACACCGCGGTCCGAGCTCCTCGTTGCCGACGGCGTCACGTACACGAGCTTGGAGGCGGCAGCTCCGCAGCGGTGGCTGGTGGTCGACAACCGGCCCAGGCAGACTGCAGCGTCGCCTTTCGGCCTCGGCCTGACCGCCGACGACCCGCTGGCGGCGCTCGACCAACTCCGTCGGGCCGGCTTTGCCCGAGACGTGCGGGCCGACGGCACCGAGGACGTTCGAGGGGTGCCCACCACCCGATGGGTGGCCGATATCGATCCGGCCGCCCTCAGCGCTGCGAGCGGGCGCAACCGGCAGTTCCTGGAGGCCATCGGCCTGAAGGAGATGCGCTACTCGATGTGGGTCGGCACCGACAGCGTGCTGCGCCGCGTCAGCACGGTGGCGGAGGGCACCATCATGTCGAGCTCGATGACCATCGAGTTCTTCGACTTCGGCACGGCAGCCCCCGTGGAGGTGCCGCCGCCTGATCAGGTGCGCCACCTCGAGCTGCCCGACTAAAACGGTCACAAGCGCACAAAGTCCACTTGCCGGTAGGATGACGTGCTGCGACGTCCCCCGGAGGAGCAGGAGTGCCCGCAGAAACCCACGTGGAACGAGGCCCGATGGACCGCACCCAGGTCTTCGAGCTCATCCGTGACCGCCTCGCCGACATCCTCGAAATCGAGCCCGGCAAGATCTCCGAAGGCGCGTCCTTCGCCGACGATCTGTCCGCCGATTCCCTGGCCCTGATCGAACTGGTCGAGGCGCTGGAAGAGGAGCTCAGCGAGCGCAGTGTCGGCTTCCGCATCGACGACGAAGATCTCGAGGACCTGAAGACGGTGCGCGACGCCGTCGACTACGTGGTCGCCAAGCTCGAGGCCTGAGCCCTGGAGCCGGACGTGTCGGAGCCCCGCGAGCGAACGGAGCTCGACGCGCTCGCCAAGCGGTTGGGCTACGAGTTCAGCGACCCGGCCCTCTTGGCGCGCGCCATGGCCCATCGTTCGTGGTGCGCGGAGACGACCAACACCGACCCCAACGAACGCCTGGAGTTCCTCGGTGACGCCGTGCTCGGCCTCGTGGTGACCGACCACGTCTTCCGCACCTACACCGAACTGCCCGAAGGCGAGCTGGCCAAGGTGCGGGCCTCGGTCGTCAACTCCGCCTCGCTGGCCGAAGTCGCCGCCGAGCTCGACCTGGGCGCCGCCCTGTTGTTGGGCAAGGGCGAAGACCTGAGCGGCGGGCGGGAGAAGCCCTCGATCCTGGCCGACGCCATGGAGGCCGTCATCGGCGCCACCTACATCGACGGCGGCTGGGACGCTGCCGCCGACCTCGTGATGCGGCTGGTGGGCGAGCGCATCGCCGAAGCAGCCGTGGGCCCCGGCGGGCAGGACTACAAGACCCGCCTGCAGGAGCTGGGCGCCCGGCGCTACGACCAGCTGCCGCGCTACGAGGTCCTCGACGAAGGCCCCGACCACGCCAAGTGCTTCTTCGCCACCGTCCACGTGGGCGACCGGGCGTGTGGCGAGGGGGAGGGCCGCTCCAAGAAACAGGCCGAACAGGCCGCCGCCCGAGTGGCGTGGGAACGACTGCAGGCCGAGGCCCGCGACGAGCAGGGTGAGGTGGCCGCAGGTGCCTGAGCTTCCCGAAGTCGAAACGATTCGACGCGACCTCGATCGTGAGGTGGTGGGCAAACGGATCAAGGCCGTAGAGGCCACCGGCGTGCGCTCCATCCGGCGCCACAAGTCCAAGAAGGACTTCGTGGCCAAGCTGGAGGGCCGCAAGATCACCGGCGTCGTCCGCAAGGGCAAGTACCTCCTGGTCAAGCTGGAGGGCGGCGACGTGCTCGTCATCCACCTGGGCATGAGCGGCCAGCTGCTGCGGGCCAAGGGGCCCAAGGACCCCCTGGCCAAGCACACCCACGTCGTCATCACCTTCACCCAGGGCGGCCAGCTGCGCTACGTCGACCCCCGCACGTTCGGCGAGCTGTTCGTGACCTCGATCGACGGCGTAGAGGAGGCCTGCCCCGAGCTGGCCCACCTCGGCTTCGACCCCCTCGACGACGTGATGTCGTGGAACGCCTTCGGGGCTCGGCTGACGGCAAAGAAGGCCAAGCTCAAGGCCCTGCTGATGGACCAGAAGTTCATCGCCGGCATCGGCAACATGTACGCCGACGAGATCCTCTGGGCCGCAGGCCTGCGCCCCGATCGGGGCTCGGAGACGCTGTCGTCGCAGGAGGTCCGCCGCCTCTACCGGGCCATGGTCGAAACCCTGCAGGACGCCATCAAGCACCGGGGTTCGTCGCTGGCCGACGAGCAGTACCGCGACCTGTTCGGCGAGGTCGGCGGCTACCAGGGCGAGCACAAGGTCTACGACCTGGAGGGCAAGCCGTGCCGCCGCTGCCGCACCCCGATCGTGCGCACGAAAGCGGCCGGCCGGTCCACCTTCTTCTGCGGTCAGTGCCAGGTCTGAACCATGCGCGCGCGCCCCTCGACCCGTCGGTAACCTGACCTTCGCGTGTTCCTGAAGTCGCTCACCCTCAAGGGGTTCAAGTCCTTCGCGGACGCCACGTCGCTGGAGTTCGAGCCCGGGATCACCGTGGTCGTCGGGCCCAACGGGAGCGGCAAGTCCAACATCGTCGACGCTGTCGCCTGGGTGCTGGGCGCCCAAGGCCCGCGCACCGTGCGGTCGCAGAAGATGGAAGACGTCATCTTCGCGGGCTCGGCCAAGCGCCCCGCCTTGGGCCGGGCCGAGGTCAGCCTCACCATCGACAACGCCAACGGACTGCTGCCCATCGAGTTCTCCGAGGTGACGATCACCCGCACGCTGTTCCGCAACGGCGACAGCGAGTACGCCATCAACGGCGTGCCGTGCCGGCTGCTCGACATCCAAGAACTGCTGTCCGACTCGGGTGTGGGGCGCCAGCAGCACGTCATCGTGTCGCAGGGCCAGTTGGCCGCCATCCTCGACGCCCGGCCCGAGGACCGCCGGCTGATCATCGAGGAAGCGGCGGGGGTGCTGAAGTACCGGCGCCGGCGGGAGAAGGCCCAGCGCCGCCTGGAAGCCACCGAAGGCAACCTGTTGCGGTTGCAGGACCTGTTGCGGGAGGTGCGGCGCCAACTGCGGCCGCTGGAGCGCCAGGCCGACGCCGCCCGCCGCCACGGCTCGCTGGTCGAGGAGTCACAGGGCATCCGCCTGTTCCTGGCCGGGCGCGAGATCTCCACGTTGCAGGCCCGGCTGGAGTCAGGTGCCCGGTCCAAGGTCGAGTTGGCCAAGGCCGAGGCCGAGGTGCGCCAGGCGTTGGCCCGGCTCGACGCCGACGTGGCCGTGGCCGAAGCGGGCGTCTCCGCCCAGGGCACAGACGACTTGGGCGACTCGCTGTTGCGCTTCGAAGGCTTGCGGGAACGGGCTCGAGGCGTGGCGGCCGTGTTGGCCGAACGGCGCCGCTCCATCGAGCGCGAGCTGGCGGCATCGGTCGACGAAGGCGTCATCGCCTCGTTGGAGTCCGATGCCTCGTCGCTGGCCGCCCAGTTGCAGGCCGTCTCCGCCGAGGCCGAGGGGCTGGTGCCCCAGCACGACGAGCTGGGCGCCGCCGAGCAGTCGTTGGCCGCCGAGCGGGCCGCCTTCGAGGCCGAATGGGGCGACGACTCGGCCGTGCCCGCGGTCGGCGGGGAAGCGGCCGAGGTGCGGGGCGAGCTTTCGGCGCTGCGCTCGGCTGCGCAGCGGGGCCGGGGCGAGGTCTCCAAGGGCGAGGCCCGGCTGGCGGCCTTGCAGCAGAAGGGCGAACGGCTCGATGCCGACATCGAACGGCGGCGCACCGAGGTGGCCGAAGCCGACGCCGCCGAGAAGCCCTTGGTCGAGGCGCTCGAAGCAGCCGAGTCGGCCCGGGCGGCGGCGGAAGCGGTGCTGGCCGACGCCGAAGAGACGCTGCGCACGGTCGACCAGGAACGCCAGACGTGGACGGCGCGAGCCGACGCCTTGGCCTTGGCCCTCGACGAGGCCCGCGCCCGAGCGGGCGCCGAACGACTGGCCGACGTGCCCGGCGTGGTCGGCACCTTGCTGGAACTGGTCGAGGTCGACGAGGGATGGGAAGCCGCCTTCGAGGCCGCCGCGGGCGAGGCCATCGCCGCCGTCGTGGTCGACGGGGTGGAGACGGCGCGGGCCGCGTTGTCGTCGTTGCGAGCGGGCGATGCAGGCGGCGCCGTGTTGGCGCTCGATGCCGTGGGTTTCCCGGCGTCGTTGGCCTTGGACGCGGCGGCGGTCGGCGGCGAGCCGGTGCGCTCGCACGTGCGGTCGCGGCTGCCGTCGGTCGACCGCTTGCTCGACACGTTGCTGGGCCATGCCGTGGCAGTCGACGGCGGCTGGGAGCGGGCTCTCGACTTGGCCCTGCTGCACCCCGGCGTGGTGGCCGTCACCCGCGAGGGCGACCGTTTCGCCGCCACCGGTTGGCGGGCGGGCGCAGGCGGCACCGGCGCCACCGGCGCGGCGCTGGAGGAGGCCCGGTCCCGGGCCGACGACGGCACGGCCCGGGTGGCCGCAGCCCGCGAGGCGCTGGCGGGGGCGCGGTCGTCGTTGTCGGCCGCTCGGTCCGCCGAGGCCGACCTGGCCACGCAACTCGACGCCAACGACTCCCGGCTCACGGCGGCGGGCGATGCCTTGCAGCGGCTGGAGACCGAGCGGCGCGACGTGGCTGTCGAACAGGAGACCGTGGGTTCGCATCTCGACGAACTGCGCGAGCGGGTCGAGCGGGAAGAGGCTCGGGTTGCCGAGTTGGAATCGATGCTCCCCGCCTTGGAGGCCGAGGAGGCCGCCGGTGCCGAGCGGGTCATGGCCATGCGGTCGGCCCGCAGCCGCTTGGAGGAACGGGTGGCCGCCGTCGCCGCGCTGCGCCGCGACCTGGAAGTGCGGGCAGCCGGGCTCGACGAACGGCGCACGCTGTTGACCCGCCGTTTGGCCGAGGTGGAAGACCGCCTTCACCGCAACGTGTCGGAACGCGAGGCTGCGGCGTCGCGACGAGTGGCCCTCGAGGCCCGGGCGGTGGCCACGGCCCGCCTGTCGGCCATGGTCGGCGAACGGTTGGCTGCGGTGGAAGCGGCGCTGGCCGCCCTGCACGAACAACGCCGTCGCCACACCGACAAGATGCGCGCCGCCATCGACCGTTTGGAGCAGCTGCGCCGCGAGCGTTCCACCGCCGAGCGCCAACTGTCCGAGCTGCGGGAACGGGCGCAGCGGGGCGAGTTGGAAGAGGCCGAGGTTCGATTGCGGCTGGAAGCTGCCGTCGAGACGCTGCGGCGGGAGTTCGACTGCGAGCCCGAGACCGCCACCAAGGCCGAGTGCCCGGTGCTGCCCGAGGGCGTGTCGGCGTCGGCCCGGGCTCGCGAGCTCGATCGAGAACTGCGCCTCATGGGGCCGATCAACCCGCTGGCGCTGGAGGAGTTCACTGCGCTGCAGGAACGCCACACCTTCCTCGAGGCCCAGTTGGAGGACGTGCGTTCGGGCCGTCGGGAGCTGTCGAAGGTCATCAAGGCCATCGACAACGAGATCGTCGAGGTGTTCGCGGCGGCCTATGCGGACGTGGCCGAGAACTTCACCAAGCTGTTCTCCACGCTGTTCCCGGGCGGCACCGGCAAGCTCAAGCTGACCGAGCCCGACAACCTGCTCGACACCGGCATCGAGGTCGAGGCCCGGCCGTCGGGCAAGAACGTAAAGAAGCTGTCGTTGCTCTCGGGCGGCGAGCGCTCCTTGACCGCGCTGGCCTTCCTGTTCGCCGTGTTCCGCAGCCGGCCGTCGCCCTTCTACCTGATGGACGAAGTGGAAGCCGCCCTCGACGACGTGAACCTGCACCGCTTCATCGACCTCATCAACGAGTTCCGCCAAGAGGCGCAGCTCTTGGTGGTGTCGCACCAGAAGCGCACCATGGAAGCGGCCGACTGCCTCTACGGCGTGACGATGGCGCCGGGCGGGTCCACCAAGGTGGTCAGCGAAAAGGTCGCCGCGGGCGCCTGACCCGTCGGGTCGGCGGCCATAGCTGTCACACCCCCTCTGTAGGCTGGCCGCCGCCATGGAGATCGTCCTCGTCCTGATCGTCGTCGTGCTGCTCGCCTCGGTGGGCGGCGTGGTCGTGAGCCGCCGTCGCGGCCGCCGACCCGAGCTGGAGCCGCCCGCCTCCGGACCTGCCGTCGAGGCCGCCGAGGGCACCGACCTCACGCCTGAGCAGGTGGCCGAGATCGAAGCGGCCTTGGCGGCAGCCGCCGTCGACGTGGCCGAGGAGGCGCCCGAGTTCCCATTGGGGGCGCAGCCGGTCGTGGTCGAGGCCGAACCCGAGCCTGCGGAGGCTGAGCCGGAGCCGGAGGTCGTCGCCCCGGTCCGACCACGGTTCCGCGACCGGTTGGGCAAAGCCCGCAGCTTGTTGGCCGGCTACGTCGGATCGGTGCTGTCGCGGTCCAAGATCGACGACGAGACGTGGGACGAGTTGGAAGAGGCGCTGATCCGGGCCGACGTCGGCGTGGCCACCACCACAGCGCTGCTCGACGACCTGCGGGCTCAGGTCAAGGCCGAGGGCATGACCAGTCCGCAGGAGCTGGTCGACGCCCTCAAGGCCGACCTCAAGGACCGGCTGGGCGAGGGCGACCGGTCGCTGCGCTTGGAGCCGGGCGGCCCCAACGTGTGGCTGTTCGTGGGTGTCAACGGCGTGGGCAAGACCACGACCATCGGCAAGCTGGGGCTGCGTGAGGTGAGCGCGGGGCGGTCCGTGGTCATGGCCGCGGGCGACACCTTCCGGGCGGCGGCGGCCGAGCAGTTGGAACTGTGGGCCAAGCGGGTCAACGCCGATCTCGTGCGTGGGGCCGAGGGCGGCGACCCCGGTTCGGTGGTGTTCGACGCCGTGGAGCGGGCTGCGGCGCGCGGGGCCGACCTGGTGCTGGCCGACACCGCCGGGCGGCTCCACACCAAGGTCAACCTCATGGAGGAGCTCAAGAAGGTGCGGCGCATCGCCGAGCGGCCGCCGGGCAACCTCACCGAGGTGCTCCTGGTGATCGACGCCACCACCGGCCAGAACGGCTTGGTGCAGGCCAAGCAGTTCACCGAGGCCGTGGGCGTGACCGGCATCGTGCTGACCAAGCTCGATGGCACCGCCAAGGGCGGCATCGCCGTGGCCATCCGCACCGAGTTGGGCGTGCCCATCAAGTTGGTAGGGCTGGGGGAGACGGCCGACGACCTGGTCGACTTCGACCCGGACGAGTTCGTCGACGCCCTGTTCGCCTGATGGAGCGAGCGCGGGAACCGAGGGCCGAGACGATGCGTCCAACCGGCATGCGTAACCGGATCGTCGCTCTCGCCGCCATGTCGGCGTTCGTCGTCGCCGTGGCAGGCATTGCTGTGGTGGCTGCCCGCTCGGGCTCATCGTTGGAACGCCTCCCCACGCTTGCGGCTGGTGCCGAACGAAGCGCCGACATGGCCGCCATGAGCGCACCGATGGGCGGCGGCGTCGACTACGTCGTGGAGGGCACCCTGCCCGAGCTGCCGGTGGAGGCGCCCGCCTTCCGCCTGCCCGACGGCGACGACCGCGACGCCGTGGAGCGCTTGGCCCGAGCACTCGGCCTCGACGGCGAGGCCCGCAAGCAGGGCAGCGTCTACACGGTGAAGGGCGCCACTCGGTACCTCAACGTGGAGACCAGCGCAGGGCGACCGTGGTACCTGTCGTCGGGGTGTGCCGATGCTCCGGTGTCGTCGTCCCCTGAAGACTCGGTGAAAGCCATGGGCTGTGCGTCGGTCCCGGTCACCTCCTGCAACTCGGCCACGAGTGACAGCCCGGAGGGGGCGACGACATCGTCGGCGTCGTGCTCCGTCGCCTCCGACGCGGGCGCCGGCTCGACGCCGAGCAGCGGCGGCTCGTCGTCGGTCCGCCCGTGCCCGCCCTGCCCGCCCGACGCCGACTGCGGGTGCGGCGCCCCCGAGCCCGATCCTGGCGCGGCCACGCCGCCCACGAAGGCGGCCCCGCCGCCCAACCCGCCCGCCGACGTGCCCGACAAGGCGGGCGCCGAGCGCATCGCCCGAGACGTGTTCGGGCGATTGGGCGTGCCCCTCGACACGCTCCGCGTGGAGGGCGGCGGCTGGTCGTGGCAGGCCACGGTGTCGCCTTCGGTCGGTGGGCTGCCCGTGCTCGGCTTCGGCCACAGCATCACCATCGGGCCCAAGGGCGAGGTCGTCGGCGGCAACGGCTTCCTCGCCTCGCCCCGCGCCATCGGCGACTACCCGCTGGTGGGCGTGCAGGGCGGCCTCGACCGGCTGCGCCGCGGTCCGGCTGTCGGCCCAATGCCGCTCTACGACGACCGCCATCCGGCGGGCGCCACCCACGTGGTGACGCTGACCGCCGTGCACCTGGCCCTCCAGCAGGTCGGCGAGGTGCTCGTGCCCGTCTACGCCTTCGAGGTCAAGGGTGGCGGCGAGCTACCGGTGCCCGCGGTGACCGACCGCTACCTGGAGCAGCCCCGTCCCAAAGAGGGGCGGCCCGAGCCTGAGCCGGGGCCGACAGGCAGCAGCGGTTCGTGCAGCGGCTCCGCCTCGGGCGTCGGTGCGGGCCAAGAGCCGGCCAACCAGCCGCTGACCGTCGACGTCTGCGTTGAGCCCGACCGGGTGAAGGTGGGCCAGCCGGTGACGTTCAAGGTCACAGCCACAGACCCCGACGCCAAGATCGTCGACCAGTGCGGCAATCCGTCGGTGTTCTTCGGCGTGCCGACGCCGCAAGAAGACTGCGGCATCGCCTGCACAATGTCCCTGCCTCTCCACCCGGAGAAGACGCCAAAGGAACGGGGCGAGCTGACCAAGGTCTACACACACACGTACGACAAGCCCGGCACCTACACAGCCAAGTTCACCTTCCAGTCGGGGGCGTGCAACCACTGGTCGAGCCAGGGTGAGGGCACGGCCACCGTCATCGTGGTGGGCTGAGCCCGCCGCTTTCGGCTGGTCGGGGGCGGTCAAGTACCCTGGCTCCCCGCATGTTCGAGTCACTTTCCGACCGCTTCGACGGCATCTTCACGCGCCTTCGCAGTCGCGGCCGCCTCAACGAGGCGGACGTCGACGAGGTCCTGCGCGAGATCCGCGTCGCCCTCCTCGAGGCCGACGTCAACTTCCTCGTCGTCAAGAAGCTGGTCGGGCGCATCCGCGACCGCACCATCGGCATCGAGCTGTCGAAGAGCCTCTCGCCCGCGCAGCAGGTCATCAAGATCGTGCACGAGGAGCTCATCGGGATCCTCGGCGGGGAGACGCTGCGGCTGGCGTATGCCTCGAAGCCGCCGACCGTCGTCCTCCTGGCCGGCCTCCAGGGCTCGGGCAAGACCACCGCAGCGGGCAAGCTGGCCCGCTGGTTCAAGCAGCAGGGGCGCAACCCGCTCCTGGTCGGGGCCGACCTCCAGCGCCCGGCCGCTGTCGAACAGCTGCGGGTGCTGGGTGGCCAGGTGGGCGTGCCCGTGTTCAGCGAGCCGTCCGACCCGGTCGACGTGGCTGCCAACGGCTTGGCCGAAGCCCAGCGCCTGGGCAAGGACGTGCTCATCGTCGACACCGCCGGTCGCTTGACCATCGACGCCGAGATGATGGAGCAGGTGCGCCAGATCTCCGAGAAGGTGTCGCCGCACTACACCTTCCTGGTCATCGACGCCATGATCGGCCAGGAGTCGGTGACGACGGCCGAGGCCTTCCACCAGACGCTCGAGCTCGACGGCGTCATCCTCACCAAGCTCGACGGCGACGCCCGCGGCGGTGCTGCGCTGTCGGTCAAGGAAGTGGTGGGCCGTCCCATCGCCTTCGCCTCCACGGGGGAGAAGCTCGAGGACTTCGACACCTTCCATCCCGACCGCATGGCCAGCCGCATCCTGGGCATGGGCGACGTCCTCACCCTCATCGAAAAGGCCGAGCAGGCCTACGACAAGGACGAGGCGGAGAAGGCGGCGGCCGCCCTCATGGAGGGCCGCTTCACCCTCGAGGACTTCCTCGAGCAGATGCAGCAGATCAAGAAGATGGGGCCCCTCCAGAACATCATCGGTATGATGCCGGGGATCCCGAAGGAGATGAAGCAGGCTCAGATCGACGATCGTGAGCTTGCTCGAGTGGAGGCCATCATCCACTCGATGACCCTGGAGGAACGCCGCAACCCCGAGTTGATCAACGGGTCGCGGCGGCTGCGCGTCGCCAACGGCAGCGGGGTGACCACCTCGGAGGTCAACCTGTTGCTCAAGCAGTTCAAGGAGATGCAGCGCATGATGAAGGGCTTCGGCGGGATGGCGATGCGCAAGAACAAAAAGGGCAAGAAGGGCGGGCGCGTGACCCCGCCCTCTCGATAGACAGGAAGAGACGCCACCGTGGCAGTGAAGCTCCGCCTCATGCGGATGGGGAAGAAAAAGCAGCCGACCTACCGGGTGGTGGCGGCCGACAGCCGCTCGCCTCGCGATGGCCGGTTCATCGAGATCATCGGTACCTACGAGCCCCGCTTGGAGCCCTCCGGTATCAAGATCGACAACGACAAGGCCGTCGGCTGGCTCCAGAAGGGCGCCCAGCCCACCGAGACCGTCGAGAAGCTGTTGAAGATCTCCGGCGCCTGGGAGCAGTTCAAGTCGTGAGCGACGACCAGCCTGAGGTCGGCGACGACGTCGAGTACGAAGAGGGCGACGTCAACCAGGTCGAGTACGAACCGGGCGACGCCAACCAGGTGGAGGGTGGCACCGCCAAGCGGGTGCTGGAGTACGTCGCCCGCCAGATGGTCGACGACCCCGACTCGGTGGTCGTCGAACAAGAGCCCGACCGCCGCGGCGTGAACCTGCGGCTGCACGTGGCGCCCGACGACATGGGCAAGATCATCGGCAAGCGGGGCCGCGTGGCCCAAGCCATCCGCACGGTCGTGCGTGCCGCAGGCGCCCGGGAGGGCGTCGAGGCGGCCGTCGACATCGTCGACTGAGCGACACCATGCTCGAAGTCGGGCAGGTCGTGAAGCCCCACGGCTTGCGCGGCGAGGTCGTCGTCGCCTTGTTCACCAACCGCGACGAACGCATGGAGCCGGGCACCGTCTTGGCGACGGAAAACGGCCCGCTCACCATCGAACGCTCGTCGCCCCACCTCGGTCGGTGGATCGTGACGTTCAGCGGCGTTCACTCACGCGAGGACGCCGACGCCCTTCGAGGCACGATCTTGTCGGCTGAGCCCCTCGACGACCCCGACGAGCTCTGGGTCCACGAGTTGATCGACGCCGAGGTGGTCGGCGTCGACGGCACCCGCTACGGCGTGGTCACGGCCGTAGAGGCCAACCCGGCCAGCGACCTGCTGGTCCTCGACAGCAGCGGCTTGGTGCCGCTGCGCTTCGTGGTGTCGTCGGGTGACGGGCGCGTGGTGGTCGATCCGCCCGCCGGCTTGCTCGACTGACGCCGGAGTTGCGCGGACAGGTCACCCGCCACGCGCCGTAGGTCGTTCTCGACGGCCTGCGGCCGCCGAGACAGGCACTGTGCTCATTGGTCGCTCGCCTATCGGCTCGACTGACTCAGCGCAGGTCGAGGGCGACGGCGAGGGAGCGGCGGCCCCAGTCGGCCAGCTCGCCCTTGTCGTCGTACTTTTCGAGCAGCAGGCGCCGCGCCAGCGCGTCTTCGTCGGGGTCGTCGACCAGCCGGAAGCGGGCGTCGTAGCTCGTCGAGCCGATCCGAACGGTGACCTCGGGTGTGGCTCGGCCGTTGCGCACCCAGTCCGCCCCGTCGCCGCCGCCTGACAGCAGGTAGAGGGTGCCAGCGTCGCCGTCCTGGCCGAACCAGATCTCGATGGTGTGCGCTCGGCCGGTGCGGCGGCCGGTCGTCGTGAGGTAGCAGAACGCCTCGGCCATGCCAGTACGGTCTAGCGCCATGCAAGCGTGGCGTGTGCACGAGCTGGGCGAGCCGATCGACGTGCTCCGGCTGGACGAGGTCGACCCGCCTGTGCCGCCGCCCGGCCACGTCGTGGTCGAGGTCGCCGCCGCCGCGCTCAACTTCCCCGACATCCTGCTCTGCAAGGGGGAGTACCAGGAGAAGCCTGCGCTGCCGTTCACACCGGGCGTCGAGATGGCGGGAACCGTGGTCGAGGTGGGCGAGGGCGTCGACGGACTGGCGCCCGGGGACCGGGTGCTGGGGGCGCCCACCATGGGACCTGGCGGCTTGGCGGAACGCACGGTGGCGCCAGCGGCGGCCCTCTACCCGGTGCCCGCAGGCATGTCGTGGACATCGGCCGCCGCGCTGCATGTCACGTACCAGACGGGGTGGGTGGCGCTGCACACGCGCGCCCACATCCAGCCGGGCGAGACCCTGCTGGTACACGCCGGGGCCGGGGGAGTGGGTTCGGCTGCCATCCAGCTCGGCCAGGCGGCCGGTGCGCGGGTGGTGGCCACCGCCGGCGGCGCCGACAAGGTGAAGGTGCTGCACGAGCTGGGCGTCGACTTGGCCGTCGACTACCGGGCCGACGATTTCGTGGAGGCGGTCAAGGAGTTCACCGACGGCCGCGGTGCCGATGTCGTCTACGACCCGGTGGGCGGCGACGTGTTCGACAAGTCGACCAAGTGCATCGCCTTCGAGGGCAGGCTGTTGGTGATCGGCTTCACCAGCGGCCGCATTCCCCAGGCACGGGCCAACCACGTGCTCGTCAAGAACTACTCGGTTGTCGGCGTGCACTGGGGCCTCTACAACCGCAGGCGCCCCGAGGTGCCCCGCCAGGCGCACGAGGCATTGACCCGGCTCTATGCGGACGGCTTGATCGACCCGTTGGTGTCGCAGGTCGTGCCGTTTGACCAGGCGCCTGCTGCGCTGGTGTCGCTCGGCGGGCGCGGCACCTACGGCAAGGTCGTCGTCGACGTCGCCTCCGGATGAGCGAGCCGCTGCGCATCGACGTCTTCACCATCTTCCCGGCGATGGTCGAGGGCTTCCTGTGGGAGAGCCTCATCGGCAAGGCCCGGCGGGCGGGGTTGCTCGACCTGCGGGTCCACGACCTGCGCTCGACGGCTGTCGACTCCCACCGCTCGGTCGACGACGCCCCCTTCGGCGGCGGTGCAGGCATGGTGCTGGCCCCTGAGCCCATCTTCAGGGCGGTCGAGCTGGTGGGGCCGCCCCGGCCGCTGTTGCTGCTGGGGCCGGGCGGTCGCCGCTTCAGCCAGGAGGTTGCCCGAGACCTGGCCGGCGCCCGGCCCGGGTTCTCGCTGCTGTGCGGCCGGTACGAGGGCGTGGACCAGCGCGTCGTCGACCACCTGGTCGACGGGGAGCTGTCGATCGGCGACTACGTGCTGGCGGGTGGGGAGGCGGCGTCGCTGGTCGTGATCGAAGCGGTGGCCCGCCTGGTGCCCGGGGTCATGGGCAACGAGACCTCTGCCGACGACGAGTCGTTCAGCGACGGCTTGCTCGAATACCCGCACTACACGAGGCCTGCGGAGTTCCGGGGCGCACCCGTACCCGAGGTGCTCCGGTCGGGTGATCACGGCCGCATCGCCCGGTGGCGGCGGGCCCAAGCGCTGCGCCGCACCATCGAGCGACGACCGGATCTCATCGAGGCCCGAGGCGGCCTTTCCGACGACGAGGTGCGCCTGCTGCAGGAGCATGGCTATTCTGTGACGTCCCCCGGGAACATCACCGAGGAGTCTCCCGCGCCATGAACCCCACCGATCTGGTCGACCGCAGCAGTTTGCGCGACGACGTGCCCGCCTTCTCGCCGGGCGACCACCTCAAGGTCCACGTACGCGTGGTCGAGGGCAACCGCGAGCGCGTCCAGGTGTTCCAGGGCGACGTCATCCGCCGACAGGGCTCGGGCGTCCGTGAGACGTTCACCGTCCGCAAGGTGAGCTTCGGCGTCGGCGTGGAGCGCACGTTCCCCGTGCACTCGCCGATCATCGCCAAGATCGAGGTCGTGCGGCACGGCGACGTCCGGCGGGCGAAGCTGTACTACCTGCGTGACCTGCAGGGGAAGGCTGCCAAGATCAAGGAGAAGCGGGCAGCTCGGTGACACCGGAGGCGTCATCGCCTCGGGGGGGAACCACGGCGGAGGCTTCGGACCCGGCACTCGCTCGGCCACACGCACAGGAGCGGCCGACCAGCGCGGCGCGCACACTGCGGGAACTGCCGGTCCTGTTCGTCGTTGCTCTCTGCATCGCTTTCGTGGTCAAGACGTTCCTGGCCCAGGCGTTCTACATCCCGTCGGGGTCGATGCTGCCGCAGTTGCAGATCGACGACCGGGTGGTCGTGTCGAAGTTGGCCTACAAGTTCCACGAACCCCGGCGCGGCGACATCGTGGTGTTCGACCGCCCCAGCCGCGGCTTCGGGCCCGCACCCGCCACCAACTCCAACCCCGTGCGTTGGGTCCTCGAGCGGGTCGGCGTCGTACAGCCCTCCACCGAGGAGTTCATCAAGCGGGTGGTGGGCCTGCCGGGCGACACCGTCGAAGGCAAGGACGGACACGTCTTCGTCAACGGCCGCCAACTGGTCGAGCCCTACCTGGCTCCGGGCCTGACAACCAGCAACTTCACGCCGGTCACGGTGCCGCAAGGGGAGTTGTGGGTGATGGGCGACAACCGGGGAAACTCGGCCGACAGCCGGTTCTTCGGCACCATCGACCAGGACACCGTCGTCGGACGGGCCGTTGTCCGTGTCTGGCCGTTGGCCGACGCATCTTTCCTGTAGCCCTACGATGGGCTCATGAGCGCCGAGGACCTCGAACGGTACGAAACCGAGATCGAGCTCCAGCTGTACCAGGAGTACCGGGCGGTGCTGCCGATGTTCCGCTACGTGGTGGAAACCGAGCGGCGCTTCTACCTGGCCAACGAGGTCAAGATGGAGGCGCGGAACCAGGACGGGCGCACCTACTTCGAGATCGAGCTCGGCGACGCCTGGGTGTGGGACATGTATCGGCCCGCCCGCTTCGTGTCCTCCGTGCGCGTCGTCACGTTCAAGGACGTCAACGTCGAAGAACTGCCTGAGAAGGAGCTGTAGTTGACGGACCAGCGGCGGGCGCTCGGCGCCCGCGGCGAAGACGCCGTCGCCTCCTGGTACGAAGCGCGCGGCTACGAGGTGCTGGCTCGGAACTGGAGCTGCCGTGACGGCGAGCTCGACCTGATCGTGCGCAACGGGCGGGTGTTCGTGTTCTGCGAGGTGAAGACGCGCACCACCGACGCCTTCGGCGTGCCCGCAGAAGCCGTGACCCGCGCCAAGCAGATGCGACTACGGCGGCTGGCTGCCCGGTGGCTGGAGGACGACGCGCCACTCAGGCCGCGCGAGATCCGCTTCGACGTGGCCGCCGTGCTCGGCGACGAGATCGAGGTGCTCGAAGGCGCGTTTTGACGGGCCGCTCAGCGCCCAGGCCGACGGCGGTGGCGATTGGCCCAGCAGGCGTGGTGCCAATGGCGACGCAGGTCCGGAGACTCCTCCGGCACGACCACCAGGTGGCCGACGCCGGCAGGGATGTCCTGGTTGCAGCCCGGGCACAGGTACGCCTTTCGCGCCTGGTAGGGCTGGATGCGGCGGACCTCGGCGGGCCCCTCGCTCACCTCGGGATCAGGGCCCACAGGAGGAGCACGGCCACCACGGCCAGTGCGGCAGCGACGAGCAGATAGTCGGACGCTCGGCGCTTCTGCTTGCGGTACGGGTTGAAACCCATGCCTGTCAGTATCGTCTGCCGGCATGGACACGCTCATCGTCGAGCGGTCGGAGGGCGTCGTGACCGTCACCCTGAACCGACCGGAGAAGAAGAACGCAGTCGACATGGCCCTGTGGCGACACCTCCAGGACACCTTCCGCGAGATCGCCGACCGCAGCGACGACCGAGTGGTGATCCTCACCGGCGCGGGCGGGGCCTTCTGTTCCGGCGCCGACCTCGGAGACCCGGAGACGGCGACAATGCACGGCCTGCCCAGGATGCGCCTGATCGACTCCGTGGCCATCGCCCTCCACCGCCTGCCCCAGCCGACGATTGCCAAGGTGACCGGCGTGGCTGCGGGCGCTGGCTGCAACATGGCCTTCGGGTGCGACCTCGTGGTGGCTTCCGACCAGGCGCGGTTCTCCGAGATCTTCTCGCTGCGCGGCTTGTCGATCGACTTCGGTGGCTCGTGGCTGCTGCCCCGCCTGATCGGCCTCCACAAGGCGAAGGAGCTGGCCTTCTTCGCCGACATCGTCAGTGCCGCCGACGCCGAGCGGATCGGCGTGGTCAACCGGGTGCTGCCTGCCGACGAGGTCGACGGGTTCGTGGCCGACTGGGCGGCGCGCCTCGCCGCCGGCCCGCCCCTCGCCCTTGCCATGACCAAGTCGATGCTCAACAACTCCATGGGCCCTTCCTTCGAACAGGCCATCGAGACCGAGGCGTACGCGCAGAGCGTCAACTTCGCCAGCGCAGACGCCGCCGAGGCCTTTCGGGCGTTCGTCGAGAAACGGCCACCGGTGTTCACAGGCCGGTGACGACCTGGTGATGCGAGGGCTCAGCGCGGGAGCGCGCTGACGAAGCGAGCGGCTACAGGAGCGGCGTCACGCCCCCCGACCCCGCCCCCTTCGATGAGCACGGCGAAGGCAAGGTTGCCTTCGAAGCCTGCGAACCACGCGTGCGTCTTCGGGGGTACGTCGGTGCCGAACTCCGCCGTGCCCGTCTTGCCTGCGACCTCGCGCCGAGGCACGGCGGCCGACGTGCCAATCCCCGCCGTCACGACCTCGCGCATCATCGCCCGCACGGCCGTCACCGCAGACGGCTCCATCGCCTGCGATGTCTCCTGCTCGCCCTGGTTCGGCACCAGGGAGGGCGCCCGCCATGTGCCGCCGGCTGCGGCCGCGGCCACCGTGGCCATGTGCAGCGGGCTGGCCGTCACCCGGCCCTGGCCGATGGCGGCCGCCGCCCGTTCGGCGTCGTCGCTCGGCGCCGGGAACGAGCCACCGACCGCCGCCACCGGCAGCCGCAATTCGCGGTCGAAGCCGTAGGCCTTGGCCGCGGCGCCCAGTTGGTCGTCGGGCAGGCGGTCGGCCAGTTGCACGAAGGCCGTGTTGCAGGAGTGGGCGAAGGCCTGGCGGAAGGGGATCGTGTCCGCCGACTCACCCTCGAAGTTCCGGAACGGCTTGCCTCCCACCGTGGCCTGGGGCGGGCACGTGACCGGAGAGGCCGGCGTGGTCCCGTTGGCGAGCAGCGCCGTGGTCGTCACCATCTTGAACGTCGACCCAGGTGGGTAACGACCGGCGAGCGCCCGGTTGAAGGCTTCGTCGAGCGGCCGGCTCGCCACGGCACGGACGGCCCCCGTGGTGATGTCGACGGCGACCACGGCCGCAGGCTTGGTGACGCCGTCGAGTGCCCGTTCGGCCGCCGTCTGCACGCGGCTGTCGAGGGTGGTGGGCAACGCTGCCCCTGGAGCGCCCTCGAAGCGCATCAGGGTTTCCACAAGTTGGTCGGTGCCGTCCGCTTCGATGCGTACCTCGCCCGACGGCCGCCCCGCCAGCTCGCGCTCTCGTGCCGCTTCGAGCCCTGACAGGCCCACTTCGTCGCCCGTGAGGTACGGCTCGCCGAGTTCCTTGAGGCGCTCCGCGGTGACGTCGCCGATGCGTCCGACGGTGTGGCGGGCAAACCCCTCGGACGGCGTGAGCCGGGCTGTCTCTCGACGGAACACGAGCCCCGGAACAGGCTGCAACTGCCCTCGCACGGCGGCGTAGCGCTCCTCCCTGAGGTCGATCACGGGCACGAACACGTCGGGCCGCAGCCCTGGTCGATCGAGCAGCGCGTCCACCCGGGCCGGGTCGACGCCCGCATGCTGTTGCAACGCAACCTTCAACGCGGTGCGGTCGCGCACCCGGCGCGGTTCGATGCCCACCCGCACCACGGGCGCAGCCGTGGTGATCGGTGTGCCGTCGGCGGCCAGGATGGCGGCCCGCTCCGGCCATTGCCGAGTCCGCTCGAAGTGCTGTCCGGCGGCGAGCTTGGGGTGCAGGGCGGCACGGCTCCACTGCACCAGCCACGTGCCGTCGGAATGCACCAGGTCAAGCGCCCCGTCGTACTCCCAGGTCCCGAGGCCACCGAGTTCCAGCCTGGCCGTGAACGACGCCCGTCCCCCGCCGCCGTCGGTGCGGACCGGCCCAGCCGTCAGCCGGCGCGAGGTCACCCGCAGCGCCCGGGTCATGGCTTCGTGCGTCTCCTGGAACTCCGCGGGCGGTTCGTGGGCGAGTTCCCGCATAGCGGCCCATTCGCCCCGTTCCCAGCGCTGGAGGTAGGCCTTCACCTGGCGCTGCGCCCCGCTCTCGTTCGGCCCGCGCAGGACGAACACCGCACCCGCGGCCAGCACCAGCAATGCCGCTGCTCCGACTGCCGGAATCGTCGATCGCTTGCCCACGCCGAACATTCTGCTCGGGGGGTGAGACAGTAATGAGGTCTGGTTGTTGTCACACCCCCTCGCTAGGGTGGACAACGTCGCTCCGGCGACCGCCGCCTGCGGCCTGCGTCACGGCCCTGCTTCGCACGATCCACCTCGGACTCGGAGCATCACCGTGATCGCAAGCATCCCGTCAGCCACCCTCCTGGGCGTCGAAGGACGCGCTGTGGCCGTCGAGGCCCACGTGTCCACCGGCCTGCCCGGCTTCCACGTCGTGGGGCTGCCCGACGCCGCCTGCCGGGAGTCACGCGACCGCGTGCGCGCCGCCCTGCTGTCGAGTTCGTTGCCGTTCCCCATGCGGCGGGTCACGATCAACCTCGCCCCCTCAGGGCTGCGCAAAGGAGGGGCCGGGCTCGACCTTCCCATCGCCATCGCGCTGCTGGCGGCGGCAGGGGAGCTGCCCGTCGACCGCCTTGCCGGCGTTGCCTGCCTCGGCGAACTCGGGCTCGACGGGTCGGTGCGGCGGGTGCCCGGCGTCGTTCCGCTCGTCGACGCCATCACCGCGCCGGCGGTGGTCGTGCCGGCGGACTGTCGCAACGAGGCAACCCTAGTGGGCCGCCACGAGGTGCACGGGGTGGCGACGCTCGGAGAACTGGTTGCCGCCGTCCGCGGCGAGGCGCCGTGGCCGGAGCCGTCGCCGCCTGCGCCCGACGATGGCGACGCACGGATCGACGAGCCCGACTTGGCCGACGTGCGCGGGCAGCAGGTCGGCCGATGGGCGCTGGAGGTGGCAGCAGCGGGGGGCCATCACCTGTTGCTCACCGGTCCGCCGGGCGCGGGCAAGACCTTGCTGGCCCGTCGGCTTCCTGGGCTGTTGCCTCGCCTCACGCAGGACGAAGCGCTGGAGACGACGCGGGTCCACTCGGCGGCCGGGTTGCCGTTGTCGCCGCGGGGACTGGTCGACCGCCCGCCGTACCGAGCGCCGCATCACAGCGCCTCACCCGTCTCGCTCATCGGTGGCGGGACCGCCCTCATGCGCCCGGGGGAGATCTCCCTCGCCGCCAACGGCGTGCTCTTCCTCGACGAGCTCGGCGAGTTCCCGGCAGGCGTGCTCGACATGTTGCGCCAGCCGCTGGAGGAAGCGGTGGTGCGGGTGTCGCGCGCCCGCGCCACCGTCACCTTTCCTGCCCGCTTCCTGCTTGTCGCCGCCATGAACCCGTGCCCCTGTGGCCGGGCCGGACCGCCGGGGCACTGTCGTTGCAGCGACGCCGAGCGGGCGCGCTACGTGCGCCGGTTGTCGTCACCGTTGCTCGACCGTTTCGACCTGCGCGTGCCAGTGGCCCGGGCCGACCCGGGCGAGCTCTTGGGCGGCGACCCGGCCGAATCGTCGGCCTCGGTGGCGGCGCGGGTTGCGGCTGTGCGCACCCTGGCCCGGGAGCGGGGCGTGCGGAGCAACGCCGAACTACCTGCCCAACAGCTCGACGTGGTGGCGCCGCTGGCGCCGGGAGCGTGGTCGTTCCTCGACCGTCGACTGCGGGCGGGCGCCCTGAGCGCCCGTGGGCTGCACCGGGTGCGACGGGTGGCGCGCACGCTCGCCGACCTCGACGGCGGTGACGAGCTCGTCGGTGAAGAACATGTCGCTGCCGCGGTCAGCCTGCGCGTCGACCACGCAGAACTAGGGCTGGCGTCATGACGCTGGAGGGATGTGCCGCTGCGCTGGCCGGACTGCCGGGCATGGGGCCGAGCCGCCTTCGTGCGCTGCTGCAAGACCGTCCCCCTGATCGGTGCTGGGCCGACGTGTTAGCCGGGGAGGATGGGGAGGACTTGCAGCGGGCGGCGTCGCGCGTCGACGTCGGCGCCGTGGCCGCCGCCCACGCCGCCGCGGGCGTGGGGATCCACCTCCTCGACGGCTCCAACTACCCGACGGTCCTTGCCGAAGACCCCGCGGCGCCCGCGGTGTTGTTCTCCATGGGCGACATCGAGGCGGTGCGGCGACCGCTTGTCGGCATCGTCGGCACTCGACGGAGCACGCACGGGGGGCGTGAGACCGCTCGCCAGTTCGGCCGCGACCTCGCCGCTGCGGGCGTGGGCGTCGTATCAGGCTTGGCGTTGGGGATCGACGGTGCGGCCCACTGCGGTTCCCTGGCCGCTCGTCCTGACGGCAGGCCACCGGTGGCGGTGGTCGGATGCGGGCTCGACGTCGTCTACCCGAAGCGCCACGCCCAGTTGTGGCGTGCGATCGCTGATGAGGGAGTGATCCTGTCGGAGTGGCCGTGCGGCACGCGCCCTGAGCCGTGGCGCTTCCCCGCCCGCAACCGGATCATCGCCGCCTTGGCCGACGTGCTCGTCGTGGTCGAGTCCCACGCCGTGGGCGGGTCGATGCACACCGTCGAGGCCGCCGACGCCCGCGGACGCACGATCCTGGCGGTGCCCGGCCCGGTGCGCAGCCCGGCCAGCGCGGGCACCAACCGACTCCTCTACGAGGGCAACGGGCCTGCGCGCGACGTCGACGACGTGCTCGCCGCGCTCGGGCTGGCTCGGCCGATGCCGGCGGTGCGCGACAGGCGGGCGGCGCCCGGCGGGGTGGAGGGGGCCGTGCTGGAAGTCGTTGGATGGGAGCCGACCAGCCTGGAGCAGATCCTGGTGCGAACCGGGCTCTCACCGGCCGCTGTGGCCTTGGCGCTGAGCCGTCTTGAACACGATTCGTGGGTGCGCGGCGACGGCGCGTGGTGGGAACGCGTAGGAATGGGCGACTAGTTGTCTACACTCGACGCAAGCAGGTGCCCCTATTGCCGGGCCGAGGACAGGCGTGGACGAAGAGGACCTCAGGGCGATCGATCAACTGTGGGCCGACTACAAGGCCAGCGGTTTGCGCGAGGCCAGAGACAGGTTGATTGTCCACTACTCACCGTTGGTGAAGTACGTGGCGGGCCGCGTCTCCGTCGGCCTCCCCCAGAACATCGAGCAGGCCGACCTGGTCAGCTACGGGATCTTCGGGCTGATCGACGCCATCGACAAGTTCGACCCGGGGCGGGCCATCAAGTTCGAGACCTACGCGATCGCCCGTATCAAGGGGGCGATCATCGACGAGCTGCGCTCGATCGACTGGGTGCCCCGCTCGGTGCGGGCCAAGGCCCGCTCGGTGGAGAAGGCCTACGCCAAACTCGAGGCCACGCTGTTGCGCACGCCCACCGACGCCGAAGTGGCGGCCGAGATGGGCATCAGCGAGCAGGACCTGCACAACGTGTTCAACCAGATCTCCTTCGTGGGCCTGATCGCCCTCGACGAGATGCTCTCCGTCGGCGGCGACCGGGGGGAGTCGACGACCCTGGGCGACACCATCCCCGACAAGGGCGAGGGGCCCGTGGCCGCCTTCGAGGTCGAGGAGATGAAGCAGATCCTCGCCTCGGCCATCAACCGGCTGGGCGACCGCGAGAAAATCGTGCTCACCCTCTACTACTACGAAGGTCTCACGCTGGCCGAGATCGGCGAAGTCCTCGGGGTGACCGAGAGCCGGGTGTGCCAGATCCACACCAAGGCAGTGCTGCAGCTCCGGTCGAAGATGGCCGAGCCCGAGCGCGAGCCCGCCTGACCGCCACCCCCGGCCACTGAACCGTCGGTCCCTGGCCGACCCCCCCCACTTCCCCCTTCCGTTTGACCGTCGAAGGGGAGAACCATGTCCGTCCGTCGCGCCCGTGCGGCTGCGATCGCCGCCATCATCGTCTGCTGCCTCCTGGCCGAGCCGCTACCCGCAGCGGCGGCCGAGGCCGTCGCCTATCAGGCGCCAGTGCCGGAGCAGCCCGTCGAGCGCTTCCGGCCGCCCCAGTCTGCTTACGGCGCGGGGAACCGGGGCGTCGACTACGAGACCGAACCGGGCCAAGCGGTCCACGCCGCCGCCCCGGGGGTCGTGGCCTTCGCCGGCCAAGTGGGCGGCTCCCTCCACGTCACGATCCTCCACGCCGACGGCATCCGCACGAGCTACTCGTTCCTGGCGTCGACGAGCGTCCGCCGAGGCGCTCGGGTGGCGGCGGGCCAGGAGGTGGGCCGCGCCGGGCCCCGCCTGCATTGGGGGGCGAGGGCGGGCGACGCCTACGTGGATCCCACGCTGCTGGTCGGCGACGCCGGCGGCACCCTCCGGGCCAAGCTCGTGCCCGACGGGGAACGTGACGGCCGCCCTCGCTCGGAAGCCCAAGAACGCAGTCTCCTGGCCGGCCTGCTGCGCACGGTGGTGCGCACCGGAGCCACGGTGGCTCGCAGCGCGTCGGCCACGTTGGCCTGGGCTCGGGACCGGCCGCTCGACCTCCTGCTCAACGAACTGGGTCGCATGGCCGCCCGAGACCCGGTGCTGCGGGTCTGGGTCGACACCACGAACCTGTCGAGCAGCGACTGGACGGCGGTGGCCGCCCAACTCAAGGAGACAGCCACGGCTGCCGAGCCGTGCACGGCACGGTCGGTGGCACCGCCACCGCGAGCCGAGCGACGCATCGCCCTCCTCGTGGGCGGGTTGGGCTCGTCGTCGGCATCGGCGGCTGTCACAACCGTCGACACGGCCGCCCTCGGCTACGCGGGCGGTGACGTCCACCAGTTCTCCTATCGAGGAGGCACAGCGGCCGAACGGCCCTACGAGGGCCGCGACACCCAGGGCGACATCCCGACGGCGGGGCAGCGCCTCCGGGACCTTCTGCACGGCCTGGTCGAGGCCCACCCGGGCGTCCCCGTCGACGTCATCGCCCACTCCCAGGGCGGGATCGTGGCCCGCCTGGCCCTGGCCGACGGTGCGCCGCCGGGAGTCGCCTCCCTCGTCACGCTCGGCTCCCCGCACCACGGTGCCGACATCGCGCAACTGGCGGCCGAACACCGGCGGACGTTGGGTGGCCGGGCACTGCAAGACGCCGTCTTCGCCGCCAACGTCTCGCCCATCGACGGTTCGGCGCCTGCGGTCCGGCAGTTGGCCCGTGGTTCGTCGATGCTGGCCGACCTCAACCGGCGTCCGCCCCCCGCGGGCGTGCACGTCGTCTCGGTGGCAGGCCGGGCCGACATCGTGGTGCCGCCCCCTCGTAGCCGGGTCCCGGGGGGTCATACGGTGACGGTGACGCCCCACGGGCTGCACCACCACGACACCCTTCCTGCGTCGGCCGCAGCAGCACGTGAGATCCGCTTGGCCACCGCAGGGATGCCGCCCACGTGTCGATCGAGCCGCGACTCGGTGCTCGACGCCATCACGGCGCGCCTACTGGTGGCGGCCGAGCAGGCACCGAGGCTGGCGTTGGCAGCGCGGCGGCCCCCGTCGCGGCGGCGAGGTTGATCGTGTACGAGAGGCGGCGACCGCTCCTCTATCCTCACGCTTCGTGCTTGGAGCACCCCGACCCGGCGGATGGTCGGCTTCGCGGCGGTTGCGCGTGGCCTGGCGCGCCGCGCTCGCGCTGGTGGTCACCGGGCTGGTTGTCGGTGCTCCTGCTGCGGCTGCGCCGCGAGCCAAGCCGAAGCCGGCGCCTGCACCGCGCGGCTGGCTGGTCGACCGCGTTCGGGTGGAGCCGGTGGGCGACAGCATCCTCGGCGTGCATGGTGTGGGCGACTATCGAGGTGCCCTCGAACTCGTGGCGGCAGGCAACGGAGGCGTCGGCGTGGTCAACGACCTCGGCCTCGACGACTACCTCAAGGGCCTGTCCGAAGTGCCCAGCACGTGGCCCGCCGAGGCGCTGAAGGCCCAGGCCATCGCCGCTCGCACCTACGCCCTGCACGAGCGGTCGGTCACGGTCGCCACCGCGGCCCGCGCCCTGGGCGCCGACATCTGCGCGACCGATGCCTGCCAGGTCTACACCGGCCTGGCCAAGGAGCGGGGGCCGAACGGCCCCGCGTGGGCCGCGGCCGTCGAGGCCACCAGCGGCCAAGCCCTGCTCTATCGGGACGCGCCCATCCTGGCCAAGTACTCCTCGTCCAACGGGGGCCAGACGGTCTCGGGCGGCCGCCCCTACCTGCGTGCCGCGCCCGACCCCGACGACGCCCACAGCCCGCTGCACCGCTGGCGCTCCAGCATCCCCGCGTCCACGGTCGCCGCCGTCGTCGGCCTCCCGGCCGACACCCGCATCACCCGCGTCAGCCGCATGGCGGACAGCACGGTCGTGCTCGAACGGATCGAGCACGACGGCTCAGTCGCGCCCGCGTTCACAATCCCGGCCGTCGACTTCCGAGCCCGCCTCAACGCCGCCGTGCCTGCGCCGGCGGACCTGCCGTTGGCCGTGCCCTCGAACCGGTTCAGCGTGGCCTACGACAATGGAGCCGACGCCGTCGTGGTCGACGGCCGGGGGTGGGGCCATGGCATCGGCATGAGCCAGTACGGCGCCCTGGGCAAGGCCCTGCGGGGCATGCGGGCCGAGGACATCCTCGCCTCCTACTACGGCGGCCTTCGTCCCGTCGCCGTGCCCGCCCAGTCGTTGCCACCGACCATCAAGGTGGCCGTCGACCTCGGTCGACCCACCGCTGCCGTCGTGGGCTCCGGCGCCTTCCGCGTCCTCGACCAGTCCGGCGCCCCGCTGGCCGTGTTCACCGGCGGGCCGTGGGAAGTGGTGCCCGCGGGCAAGGGCAAGCTGCGCATCGTCCCGCCGCCCGGCCAGGACGCCGTGCCCGCCGTCCACCCCCACGCCGTCGCCGCCCTTCAGCCCGGTTCCGCCCCCGAACTGACCTTCGACGTGTCGACGCCCGCCGCAGTCGAAGTTGCCGTCGTCGCCCCCGGCGCCACGGCACCGACGGTGCTCGGCGCCGCCCGGCTGGTGGCGGCCGGCCCCGTCACGCAGTCCCTCCCGCCCCTGTCGACGCCGGGCCGCTACACCGTCACCATCACCGCCGACGCAGGCGGGGGACGGCGAGCGACTGCCACGGTCGAGTTCGAGGTCCACCCGCCGACCGACGCCTCGGCCGCCGCTCCCGCCGCCGCCACCCTCCCGAACGGCCCGGCGGCACCACGGTCGCCCGGGTTCCTCGCCCTCGCCGCGGCGGCCGCTCTGGCCCTCGCCGCAGTGGGGCTCGACGCAGCGCGCCGACTACACTGACCCCTCGGCCCGGCGAACCCGCCGAGCCGTCCACGTCACCGAATCCGCACCCGGCTGCACCCACGGTCGTCGCTTCCAAGGAAGCGGCGCGGCACCCGGGCCAGAGAACCGATGGGAGAACAGACGATGGCTGTCGTCACCATGAAGCAACTGCTGGAAGCCGGGGTTCACTTCGGCCACCAGACCCGGCGCTGGAACCCGAAGATGCGGCGCTTCATCTTCGGCGAGCGCAACGGCATCTACATCATCGACCTGCATCAGACGATGCGGGGCATCGAGAAGTCCTACACCTTCGTCCGCGACCTGGTCGCCGACGGGGGCAGCGTCCTGTTCGTCGGCACCAAGAAGCAGACGCAGGACCCCGTGGCCCGTTTCGCCGCCCAGTGCGGCATGCCCTACATCAACGAGCGGTGGCTGGGCGGCATGCTCACCAACTTCTCCACGATCAGCGGCCGCGTGAAGAAGATGACCGAGTACGAGCGCATGAAGACGGCGGGCGACTTCGAGGCCATGCCCAAGAAGGAAGCGCTCATCCTCAGCCGTGAGCTCGAGAAGCTCCAGCGCAACCTGGGCGGCATCCGCGGCATGTCGCGCCTGCCCGAGGCCATCTTCGTGATCGACACGAAGAAGGAGCACATCGCCGTCACCGAGGCCAACAAGCTCGGCATCCCGATCGTCGCCGTGGTCGACACCAACTGCGACCCCGACGTCATCGACTACGTGATCCCGGGCAACGACGACGCCATCCGCTCCGGCTCCCTCCTGTGCCGGGTGATCGCCGATGCCGTGGAGGAAGGCCGCTTCATCGCCTCCCGCCGTGCCGCCAAGGCCAGCGCCGCCGCCGGCGGCCCCGCCGAGCGCACCGCCGAGGACGAGGCCCGAGTGGCCCAGCAGCAGGCCGAGGCCCGCCGCCAGGCCGCCCTCCAGGCCCAGGAGCGCGAGGCCCGCCTCCGCACCACCCGCGACGCCCCGGTCGAAGCAGCCGAAGCGGCCCAGCCCGCCGCCACCCCCGCAGCCGAGGCGGACGACGCCACCGAGGCGGAAGTCCCCAGCCCCGTCGACGAGGCCGCCGCGCCCGCCACGGTGACCCAGGACACCCCGGCACCCACCACGGCGCCCGCCGACGAGGCCACGCCCGAGCCGGAAGCCTCGGCCCCCGAGGCCGAGGCCGAGGCCCCCGAGGCTGAGGCCGAAGCTGAGGCCACGCCCGCCACCGACACCCCCGCAGAGGAGCAGTAGGCAATGCCCGAATTTGGTGCCGCCGACGTCAAGCGGCTTCGTGACATGACCGGCGCCGGGATGATGGACGCCAAGAAGGCGCTGGTCGAAAACGACGGCGACTTCGAGGAGGCCAAGACCTGGCTGCGCGAGCGAGGCCTCGGCAAGGCCGCCGAGCGCTCCGACCGCGAGAACGCCCAAGGCGCCGTCGCCGTGGCCCGCACGGGCAACGTGGCCGCCCTCGTCCAGCTCAAGTCCGAGACCGACTTCGTGGCCAAGTCGCCCGATTTCGTGAAGCTGGCCGACGAGCTGGCCCAGTTGGTGGCCGACGAGGGCGAAGACGCTGTGGCCAAGCGCCAGGACGCCATCGACGACCTCAAGGTCACGCTCAAGGAGAACATCGAGCTGGGCCGCGTCGTGCGCTTCGAGGCGGGCGAGGGCAACGCCCTCGACACCTACCTCCACGTGCAGAGCGGCCGTGGCGTCAACGGCATCGTGGTCGAGGTCACCGGCGGCGACGAGTCGCTGGCCCACGACATCGCCGTGCACATCGCCTTCGGCAAGCCCGGCTACCTCACCCGCGACGACGTCGCCACCGACGAGGTGGAGAAGGAGCGGGCCGCGCTGGAGTCCGAGACCCGCAACGAGGGCAAGCCCGAACAAGCGCTGCCCAAGATCGTCGAGGGCAAGCTCGGTGGCTGGTTCAAGCGGGTGCCCGGCGGCGTCCTCCTGGAGCAGCCCTACGCCAAGGACGACAAGCAGACGGTGCAGCAGGTGCTCGGCGGCGCCTCCGTGGTCCGCTTCGCCCAGGTCGTCATCGGCGGTTGAGCCTGTGACCGAGCCCCGCTGGGGAAGGGTCGTCCTCAAGCTCTCGGGTGAGGCCTTCGCCTCCTCGGCGTCCGACGAGACGATCGACGGCACCGTCGTCGATCGCATCGCCGAGGAGATCGCTCTCGCCCGCCGCGAGCTCGGCATCCAGATCGCCGTCGTCGTCGGCGGCGGCAACATCTGGCGAGGCACCACCGGCGCGGGCGCGGGCATGGACCGGGCCACGGCCGACTACATGGGCATGCTGGCCACCGTCATCAACGCGCTGGCCCTGCAGGACGCCCTCGAGCGCCACGACCAGCCCACCCGGGTGCTCTCGGCCATCCAGATGGCCGAGGTGTGCGAGCCCTACATCCGGCGCCGGGCCATCCGCCACCTGGAGAAGGACCGCGTCGTCGTGTTCGCCGCGGGCATGGGCAACCCGTTCTTCACCACCGACACGCCCGCCGCTCTCCGGGCCGTGGAGATCGAAGCCGACGTCCTCCTGAAGGGCACGCACGGCGGCGTCGACGGCGTCTACACCGCCGATCCCCGCAAGCACCCGGACGCCACCCGCTACGACAACCTCACGTTCAAAGAGGTCCTCGACCAGGACCTCCGGGTCATGGACCTCACCGCCATCACCTTCTGCCAGGACAACAAGCTGCCCATCCTCGTCTTCGACGTGATGACCCCGGGCAACGTGCGTCGCGCCCTGGTGGGGGACCGCATAGGTACGCTGGTTCGATAATGAGTAGCGACGACGACTACATCGCCGCGGTGATGTCGGACACCCGGGAGAAGATGGCCAAGGCCGTCGCCCACGCCCAGGTCGACTTCGCGTCCGTGCGCACCGGCCGGGCCTCGCCCGCCCTCGTGGAAAAGCTGCGGGTCGAGTACTACGGCTCCGAGGTGCCCCTCCAGCAGATCGCCGGCATCAACGTCCCCGAAGCCCGCCTGCTGGTCATCACCCCCTACGACAAGACCGCCCTCAAGAGCATCGAGAAGGCGATCCAGAACTCCGACCTCGGGATCAACCCGAGCAACGACGGGGTCGTCATCCGCCTCTCCTTCCCGCCCCTCACCGAGGAGCGGCGCAAGGAGATGGTCAAGGTCGTCAAGCACAAGGCAGAGGAGGCCCGGGTGGCCATCCGCAACCTGCGCCGCGCCGCGCGCCACGATCTTGAGGCGCTGGAAAAGGACGGCGACATCTCCTCCGACGAGCTCGAGCGAGCCGAGAAGGAGATGGAGAAGATCACCCACGAGTACGTGGCCGAGATCGACCGCCTACTCGCCCACAAGGAGCAAGAGCTCCTCGAAGTCTGAGGCACGGAGGCCGCCGGGTTGAGCGACTACGACGACGACGCCGAGCAGCAGTCGAGGACTCGTGCCCCCGCCGAGGGAGTACGGATCATCGGTGCCGAGGAGGCCCAGGCCGCCCTCGAAGCGGGACAGGCCGCGGGCCGGCGCCCGGAAGACGCCCCTCGCTTCGGCGACGTTCCCCAGCGCCCTCAGGGCCCGAGCCCGGAGATCCGCTTCCCCTTGCCTGAATCCGTCGACCCCACCACCGTCCCCCGTCCGCCCGTGGTCGGCGGGGAGCCGCCCGACATGCCGCACTGGACCGAGCCGCCTACCGGCGAGGTCCCCAAAGTCTTGATGGGCGACGCCGACGCCGAAGAAGGCGACGACGACCTCGGCGCCTGGTCGGGCCTGGCGCCCCGTTGGCGCGACAGCGGCTCCGACTGGGAAGAGGACGACTTCGCCGAACTCGCGGCCCTGGGCGACGACGACACCCGCATGGGCGCCCTCGACGTGAACCGCACCGAGCACTCCGACCTCTTCGAGTTCGGCGACCCCGTGGCACCGGCGAGCGCTGAGCCCGACCCGACCTACGCCGTCTACGACGAGCCCGCGCCCGAGCCGGCGCCCGGCCCCCGCCAGCCCACCCGCATCCACAGCCGCACGCAGCCCCCGCCGTTGGCCGACTACCACGCGCCCAGCCCCCGTGGCGGCGGCCGCGACATCGGCACAGCCGTCGGCGTCGGCGTCGCCATCGCCGCGGTGGCCCTGCTGTGCTTCAAGCTCGGCAACGCCCCCACCCTCGCCTTGGTGACGGTGGCCGTCACCCTGGCCGCCGCCGAGGCCTTCGCCGTGCTGCGCAAGGCGGGCTACCAGCCCGCCACCCTGCTCGGCCTCAGCGCCACCGTCTCGTTGCTGCTGGCCACCTACTCCAAGGGAGTGGCCGCCTTCCCCCTCGTCGTGGCGCTCACCGTCGTCTTCACCTTCCTTTGGTACCTGGCCGAAGTGGTGCGGGCCAGGCCCACGATCAACGTGGCCGTCACCCTGATGGCCTTCCTGTGGGTCGGCGGACTGGGTTCGTTCGCCACCTTGATGCTCACGCTGCCCGACCGCCGCGGCATCGCCGTGCTGCTCGGCGCAGTGGTGTGCACCGTGGCCTACGACGTGGGCGGCCTGTTCTTCGGCAGCCAGATGGGCACCCGCCCACTGATGCCCGAGGTCAGCCCCAACAAGACGTGGGAAGGCCTCTTCGGCGGCATGTTCATCGCCTTGGTGGCGGGCGTCTTCATGGGCTTCGTCATCCACCCCTGGACCCCGGGCAAGGGCTTGGTGCTCGGCCTCGTCGTCGCCGTCGTCGCCCCGCTCGGCGACCTGTGCGAGTCGATGGTCAAGCGCGATGTCGGCGTCAAGGACATGGGCTCGGTGCTGCCGGGCCACGGCGGCGTGCTCGACCGCTTCGACGCCATGCTGTTCGTGCTGCCCGCCGTCTACTACTTGGTGCAGCTGCTGAAGATCGCGTGACGACGGTCAGCCTGGTCGGCTCAACCGGGTCGGTGGGCACACAGGCGATCGAGGTCATCCGAACAGCGCCCGAGCGCTACGACGTCGTGGCCCTCGCCGCCGCCCGCTCGGTCGACGCCTTGGCCGCCCAAGCGGCAGAACTGCGGCCGCAGTACGTGGCCGTGGCCGACGAGGCGGCCGCCCCCGACCTCAAGGACCGCCTGCCCGCGGGCACGGAGCTGCTCGTCGGTCCCGACGCCCTGGCGCACATCGCCACAACCGCGGACGTGACCGTCAACGGCGTGGTCGGCTTCGCCGGGCTGCCCGTCACCCTGGCCGCCCTGCAGGCGGGCAAGCGCCTGGCCCTGGCCAACAAGGAATCCCTCATCGCCGCGGGTCCCGTGGTGCAGCGCGCCCGCCGTACCCCCGGCGCCGAGATCCTCCCCGTCGACTCCGAGCACTGCGCCGTCCACCAGTGCCTCCGCGCCGGCACCGAGGTGACGCGCATCGTCCTGACCGCCAGCGGCGGCCCCTTCCGCGGCCGCACCGACCTGGCCGAAGTGACGGTCGACGAAGCGCTGGCCCATCCGACCTGGGCCATGGGACCGAAGATCACGGTGGACTCCTCGACCCTCATGAACAAGGGCTTGGAGGTCATCGAGGCGCACGAACTGTTCGGCGTGGGGTACGACCAGATCGACGTGATCGTGCACCCGCAGTCGATCGTGCATTCGATGGTGGAGTTCAGCGATGGCGCCACCGTCGCCCAGCTCTCGCTGCCCGACATGCGGCTGCCCATCGGCTACGCCTTGGCCTACCCCGAACGACTGGCCGCGCCCTTCGGCGCCATCGACTGGGCCACGCTCACACAGCTCGACTTCGAGCCCCCCGACCTCGGCACTTTCCGCTGCCTGGCCCTGGCCTACGAGGCGGGCCGCCACGGCGAGACCGCACCGGCGTGGCTCAACGCCGCCAACGAGGTGGCCGTGCAGGCCTTCCTCGACAAGCGCATCCGCTGGGCCGACATCGCCGGCGTCATCGAATCGACGCTGGAGCGCTGGCCGGGAACGCGCGCCACCGACCTCGACGTTGTCCTGCAGGCAGACCACGACGCCCGCCGTCACGCAACGAACGCACTAGGAGCAGCCGCATGACAGAAGACACCGCCGTCGACGAGCAGCGCGGCGCCTTGGCCCGGCTGCTGCTGATCATCGCCGCCGGCGTGGTGGCGGCCATGGTGACGGGCGTGACCAAGGTGGTCCTGGTCGTCTTCGCCATCATCGTGATCATCATGCTCCACGAGCTGGGGCACTTCCTGACCGCCAAGTGGGCGGGCATGAAGGTGACCGAGTACTTCCTCGGCTTCGGCCCGCGCCTGTGGTCGGTGCGCAAGGGCGAGACCGAGTACGGCATCAAGGCCATCCCCGCGGGCGGCTACGTGAAGATCATCGGCATGTCGAACCTCGAGGAGGTCGACCCCGAAGACGAACAACGCACCTACCGGGCCAAGCCGTACTGGCGGCGCATGTCGGTGGCGGTGGCGGGCTCCACCGTGCACTTCATCCTCGCCTTCCTCCTGCTGTTCGTGACCCTCACCGTGGTGGGCACCGTCGACGGCGACACCGAACTGCCCGAGGTCGGCACCATCAGCGCCCTGGAGGCCGGCCCCAGCCCGGCCCAGCAGGCGGGCTTCCAGGTGGGTGACCGCCTGGTGGCCTACGACGGCCAGCCCTTCGCCGGCTGGGACGGCCTGCGCGACCACATCCGGCCGCGCCCGGGCCAGGCGATCACCTTCGAGGTCGAGCGCAAGGGGCAACGCCAGACGCTGACAGCCACGCCCGCCAACCTGGCCGACATCAAGCTGGAGGGCGGCGGGCCGGTCATCGAGGACAACAAGCCCTACGGCTTCATCGGCATCGGCCCCGCCTTCCCCATCGAGAAGTGGGGCCCGGTCGAAGCCGTCGGCAAGACGGCCTCGGGCATCTGGGAGGCGAGCACGCAGACGGTCAAGGTGCTGGGCAACCTGGTCTCGCCCAGCGGCGCCACGTCGTACTTCAAGCAGTTGACCGGCCGTTCCACAACGGCCGAGCCCGATCCCGAGACGCCGCGGTTCCTTTCGCCCGTCGGCTTCGTGCGGGTCGCAGGCCAGGCGGCCGAGAGCGGCTGGCGCGACGTGCTCGTGCTGCTGTTCCTGCTCAACATCTTCGTGGGCATCTTCAACATGGTCCCCCTGCCGCCCTTCGACGGCGGCCACGTCGCCATTGCCACCTACGAGAAGCTGCGGTCGCGCCCGGGCCGGCCGTACCGGGTCGACATGGCCAAGGTCATGCCGGTCGCCTACGTGGTGTTCCTCATGCTGGTCACCCTCGGCGTCACGTCGTTGTACCTCGACATCGTGGCGCCGCCCGAAAACCCCTTCCAGTAGTGGCGCCGTAGGCTGGACGGCGTGCAAGGGCCCAACGCCACCGCCGCGCCGCGTCGCAAGACCCGCCAGATTCGGGTCGGCACCGTGGCGGTGGGCGGCGACGCCCCCATCACCGTCCAGTCGATGACGATCACCAAGACGGCCGACGTCGAGGGCACCCTGCAGCAGATCTACGCCTTGGCCGGCGCGGGCGCCGACATCGTGCGCTGCACCTGCAACGAAGCCGAAGCGGCCGAAGGCCTGGCCCGCATCGTGCCCCGTTCGCCGGTGCCGGTCATCGCCGACATCCACCACCAATACCGCATGGCCCTCGCCGCGCTGGAGGCCGGGGTGCACGGCCTGCGCCTCAACCCCGGCAACATCCGCAAGCCCGAGCACATCAAGGCGGTGGCCGCCGAGTGCAAGGACCGGGGCGTCCCCATCCGCATCGGGGTCAACGCGGGCTCGCTCGACTCCCGCCTCTACGAGAAATACGGAGGCGCCACGCCCGAAGCTCTGGTGGAATCGGCCCAGACAGAGCTGGCGTACTTCGCAGAGGTGGGCTTCGACGACGTGAAGATCAGCGTGAAGGCCTCGAACGTGCCGCTGATGATCGAGTCGTACCGCATGCTCGCCGACGTCACCGACCACCCCCTGCACCTCGGCGTCACCGAAGCAGGCCCGCCGCCCGCCGGCCTCATCAAGGCCACCGCGGGGATGGCCACCCTCTTGGCCGAGGGCATCGGCGACACCATCCGCTACTCGCTCACCGCCGACCCTGTCGAAGAGGCGCGGGCGGGCCGCACACTGCTCGAAGCCATGGGCCTGCGCGAGCGCAAGAACGTCGACCTCATCGCCTGCCCCTCGTGCGGCCGGGCCGAGATCGACGTCATCAAGGTGGCCAACGAGGCCATGACAGCCTTCGGCGACCGCGAGATCCCGTTGCAGGTGGCCGTCATGGGCTGCGTGGTGAACGGCCCCGGCGAAGCGCGCGACGCCGACATCGGCATCGCCGCGGGGCGCAAGAAGGGCCACCTGTTCATCAAAGGCCAGAACGTGGCCGTGGTGCCTGAGGACGAGATGGTCGAGTCGTTGGTGCGCTACGCCGAGGCCATCCTCGAACGGGGTGCCGAGGCAGTGCTGGCCGAGGCCGACCTCGACAAGGCCCGGCGGGAAGCGGAGAAGGACCGGGCCGCGTTGCTCGACGAGCAGGGCGCCGACGCCAACGCTTCTGAGGTGCGGGTCGACCTGATCCGCAAGACGGTGGGCTGATGGACGTCCGCGCCGTCACCGACGAAGAGCTCGCCGCGTTCATCCGTACCGACCACATCGGCTTCGGCGTCACCACCCTCGACGAGCACCTCGACGACGCTCGTGGCTACCTCGAGCTCGACCGCACGGTGGCGGTGTTCGACGGCGACGACATCGCGGCCACGGCCGCCGCCTTCTCCTTCGAGCTCACCGTGCCCGGCCTCACCGTCACACCCGCCGCGGGCATCACCTGGGTGTCGGTGCTGCCGACCCATCGCCGCCGTGGCCTGTTGCGCCGAATGATGGCCCACCAACTCGACGACGTGGCTGCCCGCGGCGAGGCCGTGGCCATCCTCACCGCCAGCGAGGCCACCATCTACGGCCGGTTCGGCTACGGCTGCGCCACCTGGACGTACGACGTCAAGGTGCAGCGGGCCCGCTCCGCCCTCCGCTCGCCGGTGGCCGACGACGGCCGGGTGCGCATCATCGACGCCGAGACGGCCCGCAAGGTGCTGCCGCCGGTGTTCGACCGCTCGCGGCGCCTGTTGCCCGCCGACCACCAGCGGGCCGACTCGTTCTGGAACTACTGGTTCACCGACCGGGAGCGGTGGCGCGAGGGTGCCAGCGCCCGCTTCTACGCCGTCCACGAGACGGCCGCGGGGGAGGCCGATGGCTACGTCGCCTACCGGGTCAAGCAAGGCTGGAGCGACCACGGCGTGCCCAACGGCGAGGTCGTGGTCGGCGACCTGGCCACCACCACGCCCACAAGCCGCGCCGCCCTGTGGCAGTACCTGTTCGGGGTCGACCTCACAGACCGGGTGCAGGCCCACATCCCCCTCGACGAGCCGCTGCGCTGGCTGTTGGCCGATGCCCGGGCCATCGAGGTCAACGCCATGGTCGACGACATCTGGTGCCGGGTGCTCGACGTGGAAGCGGCGCTGTCGACGCGGGGGTACGCCGCCGACGGGCGGTTGGTGCTGGAGGTGGTCGACGAGTTCCGACCGCAGGCGGGCGGGTGCTTCCTGCTCGACGGCGGCCGCTGCACCCGCACCGACGCCGAGCCCGACCTCCACCTGCCCGTCGACGCGTTGGGCTCGATCTACCTGGGCGGCGTGCTCCCGTCGGCGCTGGCCGCCGCCGGTCGCATCACCGAACTGAAGCCGGGCGCCCTGGCCGTGGCCGACGCCATGTTCCCCAGCCCCACAGCCCCGTTCAGCCAGACCCACTTCTGATCGCCGGCTAACCTCCGGCGCCATGGCCCAGAAGTCGATCCTCACCCCGCGCGCCACCGATTTCCCGAAGTGGTACCAGGACGTGGTGGCCAAGGCGGGCCTGGCCGAGAACGGCCCGGTGCGCGGCACCATGGTCATCCGGCCGTGGGCCTACGCCGTGTGGGAGCACGTGCAGGCCGCCCTCGACAGCCGCATCAAGGAAGCGGGCGCCGAGAACGCCTACTTCCCCCTGTTCATCCCCGAGGAGTACCTGCGCCGCGAGGCCGACCACGTCGAGGGCTTCAGCCCCGAACTGGCCGTCGTCACCCATGGCGGCGGCAAGGAGCTCGAAGAACCCGTCGTCGTACGCCCCACCAGCGAGACGATCATCAACTCCTACTTCTCCAAGTGGGTGCAGAGCTACCGCGACCTGCCGCTGCTCATCAACCAGTGGGCCAACGTCGTGCGCTGGGAGCTGCGCCCCCGCCTGTTCCTGCGCACCACCGAGTTCCTCTGGCAGGAAGGCCACACCTGCCACGTCAGCCAGGAAGACGCCCGCGACTACTCGGTGCGCATCCTGCGCGAGGTCTACGAGGACACCATGGTGAACGTGCTCGGCATCCCCGTGCGCGTAGGCCGCAAGACCGCTCGTGAGCGCTTCGCAGGCGCCATCAACTCCTGGACGTGCGAAGGCGTCATGGGCGACGGCAAGGCCCTGCAGATGGGCACCAGCCACGAGTTGGGCCAGAACTTCGCCAAGGTCTTCGACACCCAGTACCTCGACGAAGCCGGTGCCCAGCAGTACGTGTGGCAGACCAGTTGGGGCGTGTCGACCCGCCTCATCGGCGCGCTGATCATGACCCACGGCGACGACAACGGCCTGCGCCTGCCCCCGGCCGTGGCGCCCACCCAGGTCGTCGTCCTGCTGGTCCGCGACGAGAACGGCGCGGGCGACAAAGCCGCCGCCATCGCCGCCGAGCTCAAGGCCAAGGGCGTGCGCGTCCACCTCGACAGCCGGGTCGACACCAGCTTCGGCCGCCGGGCCGTCGACTGGGAGCTCAAGGGCGTGCCCGTGCGCATCGAGGTCGGCCCCCGCGACCTGGCCGAGGGCAACGTCACGCTGGTGCGGCGCGACACGGGCGACAAGACGACGATCCCGGCCGACGGCGCCGTCGCTGCGGCAGCCGACGCGCTCGACGCCGTGCAGGCCAACTTGTTGGCCGAAGCCACGGCCCTGCGCGACAGCCGCACGGCCGACGCCACCACCGTCGACGAGGCCCGGGAAGCGGCCCAGAACGGCTTCGCCCGCGTCCCGTGGCAGGCCCTGGGCGACGACGGCGAGACGCAGTTGGCCCAAGGCGGCGTGACCGTGCGCTGCCTCCAGACGGCCGACGGCGGGCTCCCCGCAGGCGAGGACGAATCGGACACCGTGGCCTATATCGCCCGGGCCTACTGACAAGGGCGTCAGAAACCCGACCCGCTATACTGTCCTTCCTGCGTGGGCGGTCGCCCACGCTTTTGTTTGGCCGGTCCTTGGAAGGAGGTGCGTGGTGGACCCTGCAGCACGAGTATCGCAACGAGTCGCCCCGCTCCTGGCCGACCGAGGCTTCGAGCTGTTCGACGTGGAGTTCACCGGCGGCGTCCTCCGCGTCAGCGTCGACCGTCCGGGCGGCATCGACCTCGAAGGCGTGGCCGAGGCCACCCGCCACGTGTCCGACCTCCTCGACGAGGAAGACCTCGTCCCCGGTCAGCGCTACACACTGGAAGTGAGCAGCCCCGGCGTCGAGCGCCCGCTGCGCACCCCCGATCACTTCCGCCGTTACCTCGGCACCACCGTCGCGGTGAAGACGAAGCCCGCCGTCGAAGGCGAGCGTCGCATCCAGGGCACCCTCGAAGCCGCCGACGACGACGGCATCACCGTCGCCGGCCGCACCCTCGCCTACGGCGAGATCGACAGGGCCCGCACCGTGTTCGAGTGGGGCCCCGCCCCCAAGCCAACGACCAAGAAGAAGGCCGCTACGTCATGAAGGGCAACTTCGAGTTCCTCGAGGCACTCCAGCTCGTCGCCCGCGAGAAGAACATCTCCGTCGAGGTCCTCCTCGACGCCCTCGCCAACGCACTGGTCGCTGCCTACAAGCGCATGCCCAAGGCCGCCGAAGAGGCCGTCGTCACCATCGACCCCGACACGATGGAGATCACCGTCTACGCCCAGGAGCTCGACGAGGACGGCAACGTCGTGCGCGAGTGGGACGACACCCCCGAGAACTTCGGGCGCATCGCCGCGCAGACCGCCAAGCAAGTGATCCTCCAGCGCATCCGCGAGGTCGAGCGCGACCAGAAGTACGAGGAGTACGCGGGCCGCGAGGGCGACATCGTCACCGGCATCATCCAGCAGAGCGACAACCGCTACACGCTGCTCGACCTGGGCAAGGTCGAGGCGTTGCTGCCCCAGGCCGAGCAGGTGCCCTACGAGCACTACGACCACGGCGCCCGCCTCAAGGCCTACATCGTCGAGGTCCGCAAGACCACCAAGGGCCCGCAGATCGTGGTCAGCCGCACCCACCCGGGCCTGATCAAGCGGCTGTTCGAGCTGGAGGTCCCCGAGATCGCCAGCGGCGTCGTCGAGATCAAGGCCTGTGCCCGCGAGCCAGGGCACCGCACCAAGATCGCCGTGTGGTCCAACGACAACAACGTCGACCCCGTCGGCGCCTGCGTCGGCGCCCGGGGCGCCCGCGTGCGCATGGTCACCAACGAGTTGCGGGGCGAGAAGGTCGACATCGTCCCCTACTCGGAGGAGCCGACAGAGTTCGTCATGCGCGCCCTCCAGCCCGCCAAGGTCAAGGAAGTGCGCCTCGACGAGGAGACCGGCACGGCCACCGTCGTCGTGCACGACTACCAACTGTCGCTGGCCATCGGCAAGGAAGGGCAGAACGCCCGCCTGGCCGCCCGGCTCACCGGCTGGCGCATCGACATCAAGAGCGAAGGCCAGTTGGCGGAAGAGGAAGCCGGCTACACCGGCGAAGAGTGGGCCGAGGGCGAGTGGGTGACCGACGCCGCCACCGGCGAGATGGTGTGGCAGCCCGCCGAGGGCGGCGAAGCCATGTCGGCCGAGGCGTGGTCGCACGGCGGTGACGAGGCCGAAGGCGGCGAGACGCCCGCCAAGGCCGAGGCCGACGGCGATGCCCCCGCTTCGGCGTCCGACAACGGCGCCGCCTCCGAGGCCGACACTGCGGACGAGCCGTCGCCTGCAGCCGACGCCGTGGAAGTGGTGGCCGCCGTCGAGGAGGCCGAGGCCGAGGCCGAGACGGAGACCGAGAGCGAGACGGAGACCGAGCCCGAGCCCACGGGCGAGGAGGCTCCGGCATAGCGCCGGTACGCACCTGCATCGGCTGCCGGCGCACTGCGCCGGCCGACGAGCTGGTGCGGGTGACTCGTCGCTCCGACGGTTCCTTGGCCATCGGCCGGGGGCTGCCGGGGCGAGGGGCGTGGCTGTGTGCCGGCGCCCCGGCCTGCATCGACATCGCAGCAAAGCAGAAGTCGTTCGGACGGGCGTTGCGAGCCCGAGTGGACGAAGCAGACATAGCCGCACTTCGTGCGGAACTCGCGGACGTGCGAGGATGGTAGGTCGCCGCCACGTCGGGGCCTAGGAAGGAATCAGCAGCACTTGCCGAAGAAGATCCGGGTGTACGAGCTCGCACGAGAGCTCGGTTTGACCAACAAAGAGGCGCTCGACCTGTGCCTCGACCTCGGCATCGGGGTGAAATCGCATTCGTCGAGCATCGAGGATGCGCAGGCCGACCGCGCCCGGAGAAAGGCCGACCGGGAGGGACTTCGCCGCGAGGTGTCGCCCCCCGAGCCCGAGCCCGTCAAGAAGGCGGCCAAGAAGGCCGCCGCCCCTGCTGCTGAGGCACCTGCACCTGCGCCGGCACCCGCTCCCGCCCCGGCACCCGAGGTCGAAGCCGAGCGCCCGGCAGCCGCTGCGCCCGCACCGGCCGCGCCTGTTCCTGCCCCCGCTCCGGCCGCGCCCGCCGAGGCGACCGAGCCCGCACCCCTGCCGTCGGGTCGCGACCCCCGCCTCATCACCAGCCGGCCCACGCCCGAGGCCCCCGCGCCTGCGCCGCGTCCGGCCGCTGAAGCTCCCGCACCGCGACCCGCCGCCCCGGCGCCCCGCCCGGCAGCAGCCGAGGGCGCTGCGCCTCCGGCGCCGCCTCGTCCGCCCGGTCCTCCCGCAGGCGCCCCGCGCCCGCCCGGCGCTCCCGGCACCCGCCCGGCCCCGCCGCCCGGCGCACCTCCGGTCTCACGTACCGGCAAGCCCATCCCGCCGCCTCCCGGCGCTCCTCCCATGTCTCGCACGGGCAAGCCCATTCCGCCCCCGCCCGGCATGGGTGGCCGTCCCGCGCCTCCCGGCGGTCGCAGCAGCGGCCCCGGCGGCCCGCGCACGGGCGGTCCCGGCGGTCCTCGAACCGGTGGCTTCGGCGGTCCTCGTCCCGGCACGGCCGGTGGCGGCGGCGGCTTCGGCGGCCGTCCTGGCGGCGGTGCAGGCGGTCCCGGCGGCGGCTTCGGCGGTCGTCCTGGTGGCCCTGGTGGCGCACCCGGCGGCGGCTTCGGCGGCCGACCCGGTGGTCCCGGCGGCGGCCCTGGTGGTCCCGGTGGCGGGCGTGGCGGCTTCGGCGGCCGCGGCCGTCCTCCCGGCCAGCGCCGGCGCAAGCGTCGTCGTTCGTTCGAAGAGCTCGAAGCCCAGGAGCTCACCCGTTACACGCCGTCCGACGCGCCCGTCCCTGAGGGCGAGGTCATCATCGAACGCGGCTCGACGGCCCAGGAGCTCGGCCCCCGCCTGAACCGCAGCGCGGCCGACGTCGTGCGCTTCCTGCTGGAGCAGGGCGAGATGGTCACCGCCACCATGTCGTTGGGCGACGACTCCATCGAGTTGTTCGCGGCCGAGATCGGCGCCACCGTGCGCCTGGTCGACGCGGGCGAAGAGAAAGAAGCCCTCCTCCAGGCCAAGTACTTCGACGACGACGAGGACGACGAGGACGAAGAAGGCCAGCGGCCCCGACCGCCGGTCATCACCGTCATGGGTCACGTCGACCACGGCAAGACCCTCCTGCTCGACCGCATCCGCGAGGCCAACGTGGTGGCGGGCGAGGCGGGCGGCATCACCCAGCACATCGGTGCCTACCAAGTCGAAAAAGACGGCCGCCTGATCACCTTCATCGACACCCCGGGCCACGAGGCGTTCACCGCCATGCGGGCCCGAGGCGCGCAGGTGACCGACATCGTCATCCTGGTGGTGGCGGCCGACGACGGCGTGATGCCCCAGACGATCGAGGCCCTCAACCACGCCAAGGCGGCCGACGTGCCGATCGTGGTGGCGGTCAACAAGATCGACCGCGAGGACGCCGACCCCAACCGGGTGCTCCAGCAGCTCTCCGAGCACGGCCTGGTGCCCGAGTCGTGGGGCGGCGACACCATCACCGTCGAGCTGTCGGCCCTGCAGAACCTGGGCATCGACGACCTGCTCGAACAGCTCATCGTCGTGGCCGACATCGAGGAGCTCACGGCCAACCCCGAGGGGCGGGCGCGGGGCACGGTCCTCGAGGCCAACCTCGATACCGGCCGGGGCCCGGTGGCCACCGTCATCGTGGAGTCGGGCATCCTGCGGGTGGGCGACCCCGTGGTGGCAGGCGCGGCCTGGGGCCGCGTGCGGGCGCTGATCGACGACAAGGGCGACAACATCAAGGAAGCGCCGCCGTCCACGCCGGTGCAGGTGCTCGGGTTCTCCGACGTGCCCACCGCGGGCGACGAGTTCCGCGTCACCGTCTCCGACAAGGTGGCGCGCGACATCGCCGAGCAGCGCGAGCACCGCTACCGCACGGCCGACATGCGCAAGACGCCGTCGATGGCGGGCATGGCGGCAGGCAGCGCCAAGCTGGAAGACATCTTCGAGCAGATCCAGCGGGGCGAGACGGCCACGTTGAACCTGATCCTCAAGGCCGACGTGCAGGGCTCGCTGGAAGCGGTCACCGAGTCGCTCAAGAAGCGTGAGCGCGACGAGGTGAAGCTGAGCTTCGTCCACCGCGCCGTGGGCGGCATCACCGAGAACGACGTGCAGTTGGCCGCCGCGTCCAACGCCACCATCATCGGCTTCAACGTCCGCCCCGACCGCAAGGCCCGCAACATGGCCGAGGCCGAGCACGTGGAGATCCGTACCTACGAGATCATCTACAAGCTCATCGAGGACATCGAATCCGCCATGGTGGGCATGCTCGCCCCCGAGTTCGAAGAGGTCGTCACCGGCGACGCCGAGGTCCGCGAGGTCTTCTCGGTGCCGCGCATCGGCAAGGTGGCGGGCTGCTACGTCCGCAACGGCGCCATTGCCCGCGGCTCCAAGGTCCGCTTCCTCCGGGAAGGCGTGGTCATCTGGAACGGCAGCATCACGTCGCTCAAGCGGTTCAAGGACGACGTCCGCGAGGTTGCTACCGGCTTCGAGTGCGGCATCGGCCTGTCCGACTTCCAGGACCTCAAGCCGGGCGACATCATCGAGACCTACGAGGAGCGTGAGATCCCACGCACGTAAGTGCCTTGGAACTCGAGCTTCACCTCCCGCACTGTCATTCGTTGAAGGACAAGCGGGCAGTGGTCAAGACCATCCTCCACGGAGCGCAGAACCGCTTCGGCGTCTCCGTGGCGGAGGTCGACTACCAGGACAAGTGGCAGCGGGCCTCGCTGGGCTTTGCCGTGGTCTCCGGTCGGGCCGGCGTGGCCGACGACGTCCTGGCCAAGGTCGAGCGCTTCGTCCTGTCGTTTCCCGAAGTGGAGCTCATCGCGGCACACTGGGGGCTCGATGGTTGATCGCAGAGGACGCGTGGGCAACAGCAGGCGTTACCCGCGTACGGCGCGGGTCAACGAGGTGCTGCGCGAGATCGTGGCCGAGGAGCTCGAACGCATCGGGGGTGAGGACGACCGCCTCTACCTGGCCACCGTCACCGCCGTGCAGGCCGACCCCGACCTTCGCCAGGCGACGGTGCTGCTGGCCTCCATCTCCGAGGACGCCGCGGTGGCCCTGGAGGAGAACCGCATCGCCCTCCAGGCGGCCATCGGCAGGCAGGTACGGCTGAAGCGCACGCCCAAGTTGGCATTCGAAGCCGACCCCGCGATAGCAAGTGGGCAACGGGTGGAAGACATCCTTCGGGGATTGCAGGACGATGCTGGGAACTGAGCTGGACCAGGCGGCGGACGTGATCCGAGGCGCCGACTCGCTGGCGCTGGCGTGCCATGTAGGGCCCGACGGCGATGCCCTCGGCTCCATGCTGGCGTTGCACCACCTGTGCCTCGCCTACGGAAAGCCCTCGGTGGCGTCGTGGCCCGCCCCCTTCGTGGTGGCGCCTCACTATCGCTACATGCCGGGGCTCGACCTGGCGGTGAAGCCGGAGGACTTTCCGGCGGCACCCGAGGTCATGCTGACCTTCGACTGCGGGTCGCTCGACCGGCTGTGCGAGCTGGCCCGTCCCGCCTCGGCGGCCCGGGAGCTGGTGGTGGTCGACCACCATGCCTCCAACGACCGCTACGGCACCATCAACGTGATCGACACGTCGGCCGCCGCCACCGCCGTGCTGGTGCGCGAGTTGGCCCGCCGCCTCGACTGGTGCCTGACCCGAGACGCCGCCATCTGCCTCTACACCGGGCTGGTCACCGACACCGGGCGGTTCCAGTACGCCAACACCACGCCCGAGGTGTTCCACCTGGCCGAGGAGTTGGCGGCCTTCGACCTGCCCATCGAGTCGATGACCCGCCAGTTGTTCGAGGAGCACCGTTTCGCCTACCTGCAGATGGTGGGAGCGTGCCTGGCTCGGGCCGAGCTCGACCGCGAGCTGAGCTTCGTGGCCACGTGGGTCACCAACTTCGACCTCGACGGCTTCGACGTCGACATCGAAGAGACCGAGGGGCTCATCGACCTGGTGCGGCGCACGGCCGAAGCCGATGTGGCCTGCGTGTGCAAGGAGACCGACGAGGGCATCCGGGTGTCGCTGCGCTCGGTGTCCGACGACATCGACGTCTCTGCGGTGGCGGCCCGCTTCGGCGGGGGCGGGCACCGCTTCGCCGCGGGCTTCGTGGCCCCCTATCCCGTGGTCGACGTACTGGGCAACATCAAGGCGGTCCTGCGCCAGTTGCGTGGTTGACGGCTCTGCAGTTGTCGACGGCTTAGTCGTCGTCGACAAGGCGGCGGGCTGGACGTCGCACGACGTGGTGGCCAAGTGCCGCGGCATCTTCGGCCAGAAGAAGATCGGCCATTCCGGCACCCTCGACCCCGACGCCACCGGCGTGCTGCTGGTGGGGCTGGGCCGGGTCACCCGGCTGCTGCGCTTCCTGACCGCCCTGCCCAAGTCGTACGTGGGCGAGGTGGTCCTGGGCACGGCCACCTCCACGCTCGACTCGTCCGGCGAGGTGCTGGCGTCGTTCGACATGTCGGTGACGGCCGACGAGGTGGCGGCGGCCGCTGTGCGGTTCGTAGGCGACATCGAGCAGGTGCCGCCCATGGTGTCGGCCGTGAAGATCGGCGGGAAGCGGCTGCACGAACTGGCCCGGGCGGGGGAGGAGGTCGAGCGGGCGGCGCGGCCAGTGCACGTGTCGCGGTTCGACACTGCGCCCACCGACGACCCGCTGGTGTACCGCATCGAGGTCGACTGCTCGTCGGGCACCTACATCCGCACGCTGGCGGCCGACTTGGGCGAGGCGCTGGGCGGGGGAGCGCACCTGCGCAACCTGCGCCGCACCGCCATCGGCTCGTTCACGGTGGCCGAGGCCGCTTGGCTCGATACCGAGTTGCCCGTGCTCTCGCCCGCGGAAGCGTTGCGCGACTACCCGTCCGTGGTGCTGACCGCCGAGCAGGTGGTCGACATCCGCCACGGCAAGCGAGTGGAGCTCCCCGAGGAGACCGTGCGCGTGCTCGACGGCGACGGCGACCTCGTCGCCATCGCCGAAGCCGGCCGCACCGCCGTCGTCGTCCCGAGTACATAGGGTGCGGATTCCGCACCCTATGTACTCGGGACGTAGCCTCGGCCGGCGATGGAGGTGCTCCGCGACCTGGCTGCTTGCCCGAGACCGCCGCGGGGCACCGTCGTCACCATCGGCGCCTACGACGGCGTCCACCTGGGCCACCGGGCGCTGATCGCCGAGGCCCGCCAGCGGGCCGATCGCCTGGGCTGCGACACCGCAGTGGTCACCTTCGACCGCCATCCCGCCATGGTCGTGCGCCCCGAGTCGGCCCCCAAGCTGCTCACCGACCTCGACCAGAAGCTCGAACTGTTGGCCGAGGTGGGAGTCGACTACACGCTGGTCGTCCACTTCGACGACGAGCGCAGCCACGAGTCGGCCGAGGAGTTCGTGCACGAGGTCCTGGTCGGCTGCCTCAACGCCAAGGCCGTCGTCGTGGGGCACGACTTCCACTTCGGCCACGGCAGGCGGGGCAACGTCGCCCTCCTCACCCAGATGGGCGGCGAGCTGGGCTTCGACGTCCTCGGCCTCCGCCTCGTGCGCGACGACAGCGAGGCCTACTCGTCGACCCGCATCCGGGGCCTGCTCCAGCAGGGCGACGTCGCCACCGCGGCGACCCTGCTCGGCCGCCCCCACGAGGTGCGGGGCACCGTGGCCCGTGGCGACGCCCGGGGCCGCGAGCTGGGGTTCCCCACCGCCAACGTCGAGGTGCCCGCCGAGATCCTCCTGCCCGCCGACGGCATCTACGCGGGCTGGTGCCGGCGCCCTGACGGCACCACCCACATGGCCGCCCTGTCGCTGGGCCGCCGCCCCACGTTCTACGAGCACGCCGAGTCGTCGCTGCTGGAGGCGTACCTGCTCGACTTCGACGGCGACCTCTACGGCGAGCACGCCGCCGTGCAGTTCGTAGCCCGGTTGCGGGGGGAGGAGCGCTTCGATTCGGTCGACGCCTTGGTCCGCCAGATCGACGCCGATGTGGTGGCCACGCGCACGGCGTTGAGGAGTGCCTAGTCAGTTCGGGCTATTCGTTGATCGAACGTTGCCTGAACCCAAACGCCCATCGGTACGAGTTATTGGGACATGCCCGCCCGAATCGTCACCGCCGCCGCCCTCGCCTTCGGGATGTGTCTAGCTATTTCCCCGGCCCTCGCCGAGGAGTGCACCCTCACCAACAAGACGCTCAACGAGTGCGAGCAGCCCGCACCGCAGCCCGAGCCCCAGCCCCAGCCCGAGCCCCAGCCGCAGCCGAACCAGCCGTCGGCGCAGCCGGGCCACGCGCCCGAGGCCGTCAGCCGCCTCCTGGTGCTGATGAACAACGAGCGCCGCAGCCGGGGCCTCCCGCAGTTCAGCCAGCGGGGCGACGTCAGCGCCATCTCCCGGGACCACAGCAAGGCCATGGCGGCGGCGGGCACCATCTGGCACAACGACGCCTACTTCACCGAGTCGACCAAGCGGAAGCTCGACGCCGCCCTGCTCGGTGAGAACGTGGCCCGCAACACCGACATCGACGACGCCCACCGGCGCCTGATGAACAGCCCCGGCCACCGGGCCAACCTGCTCGACGCCCGCTTCACCGTGGTCGGCCTGGGCGTCTACCGCAGCAGCACGGGCTCGCTCTACGTCACCCAGAACTTCGTCCAGCCCGTCGCCCGGGCGACGGCCGCCGCTCCTCGGGCTGAAAAGACCCGTGGCACTGCCGCCGCCAAGGCGCCTGCCGCCGCCCCCGCCCCTTCCGCAGCCCCCGCCCCCGCAGCGGCACCGAGCACCCCGACCGCCCCTCCCGTGGTCGAGGTGCCGGAGCCGACTGCCGGGCCTGAGCTGCTGGCCGCCGCCCCCCTGGGCGTCCCCGCTTCGCCCGACGGCAGCCCCGTAGGCGCCCTCGCCGCCGCCGCTGTGCTCGCCCTGCTCGGCGTGGCCGCTGTGCTGGTGCACAGGTTTCGCAGCCGATTCGCTCCATTTTCGGTGGGTAGCGGCCGATAGACACGGGGTGGGGCACAAGATCCTCCTGGTCGACGACGAGCCGTCCATTCGCTTCCTGGTCGCACGCGGCCTGACGGCGGAGGGGTACGAGGTCCTCGAAGCAGGCGACGGTGAAGAAGCCATCCAGCGGCTCGATGAGGAGCCTGACCTGGTGGTTCTCGACGTCGTGATGCCGAAGCTGGGCGGGTGGGACGTACTGACGGAGATCCGCAGGCGGGGCGAGCTCCCCGTCATCATGCTCACCGCCGACCAAGGCGAGAGCGCCCGCATCCACGGCCTCGACATGGGCGCCGACGACTACCTGGGAAAGCCGTTCTCGGTGGCCGAGCTCGTGGCCCGGGTGCGCTCCGTGCTCCGCCGGACTGTTCGCACCGAGGTGCCTGCCGTGGTGGGGGCCGAGGGCCTGCAGATCGAGATTGCCGCTCGACGGGTGCTCGTCGACGGTGAAGTCGTGGAACTGCCCCGCCGGGAGTTCGAACTGCTGGCCTTCCTGGCCACCCATCCCAACCGGGCGCTGACCATCGGTGAGCTGCTCGAGCGGGTGTGGGGCTCGTCGGTGGACTGGCAGGACAAGCACACCGTGGCCGAACACGTGCGACGGCTGCGCCAGAAGATCGGCGACCGCTGGATCGAGACGGTCCGCGGCGTCGGCTACCGCTTCGCCCCCGCGGGCGTGGCCGCTATTCGTCCGGCGCGGGACGGCCTCGCAAGCGTTTGACGTCGCTGCGGCGGCGCTTGGCGTCGACCCGCCGCACCTTGCTGGCCCGGGTGGGCGCCGTCGGCCGCCGCTCCCGCTCCACCTTCAGCGCATCGGCCAGCCGGCTGCGCAGTCGCTCCAACGCCAACTGGCGGTTGCGGGCCTGCGAGCGCTCGTCGGACGCCGCCACCCGCACTGTCGGCCCCAGCCGCTGTAACAGCCGGGCCCGCTGACGCGGCCCGAGCGACGGCGAACCCTCCACGTCGAAGCGCACCTCCGCCCGGGTGTTGGAGGTGTTGGCGTGCTGGCCCCCCGGGCCACCGCTGCCGGTGAACTTCCACGTGAGCTCGTCGAGCGGGATGGCGCACGACTTGGTCACCCGCAGGACCTCCATAGTCGCCACGATATGTGGGCGGCCCGACTCGCCGACGAACAACCCGTTCTCGTCGTTCGTAGGCCGTACGGGCAAAGAGGCAGGTGCCCGACCGATCGTGCTGGAATGTCGCCGTCGGGCAGCTCTGCCCGACGTCATCCCCCCCGAACGGTGATCCCCCAGCCTCATGTACTCACGCGGTCCATACGCACTCGCGGCGGATCCGGCGGTGCATCCCGATGCAAAGCCGGCACGGCTGTCCCTCCGGCAGTCCCGGCGCCTGATGCGCGTGTCGCTCACGGTTGCCGTGCTTGCCGCTGCTGTCCACGTGCTCGTGCATTTCGGCCTCACCGTGGAGGACGCGGGCATTACCTATTCCTACGCCCGAACGTTCGCCGACGGCCACGGCCTCGGCCACATATTCGAGAACGCGCCCAAGGCTGAGGGCTATTCGAACTTCTTGTGGCTGGTCGCCATGGCGCCGTTGGGGGCGCTCACGACGATGGAGACGGCGTCGAAGGCGCTGGGCCTTGCCTTTGGCGTGGGCACCGTGTTCGTGGTTCACCGGTTGGTATGGCACCTTGCCCGCGACCGGCGGGTTGTCTGGGGCGTGGTGGCGTCGGGCCTTGTCGCCCCGACCGCGATGTGGGCGGCCGCGGGCTTGGAGAACGGCCTGTACGTCTTTCTCGTCTCCGCCTCTGCGCTCCTGTTCGTGCGGGAGGAGGCGGCCCTCGAGGAAGGACGCCAACCGCTGCCCGGTTCGGCCGCTCTCCTGGTGTTGGTGGCCATGACGCGACCTGAAGGGTTCATGTACGGCGGCGCCGTCGGGTTGTGCAAGCTGTTCTCGCTCTGGCGGCGTCGCCACGACCTGCGACGAGGCATCAGCGACCTCGTCATGTGGTCGCTTGTCTTGTTGTTCGGCGTCGGCGCCTACCACCTGTGGCACTACTCGACCTACCACGAGCTTGTTCCCAGCACCGTGATCGCCAAGTCCGTCACGCCGACGATGAAGGGCGACTTCGGCAACCTGGTCGACTTCGGGTCGGAAGGCTGGTGGTATGCCACCGAGCTCTTCCGCAGCCACGGTGGCCTGTTCATCCTGCCCGCCGCTGTCGTCGGGGCGGTGGTGGCGGCCCGTTCGCGAGCCGTCGTCGTCGTCGTCCTCGCTGTGGTGTCGCTCGTGCTCCCGCTGTACTCGCCCGACTGGATGCCCCAGCTCCGCTTCATGTTCGCCTTCCCCACGCTGCTCGTCGTACTGGCCGTGCTGGGGATCGATGCCCTGCTGGCGTGGGCACGAGGTTTTCGGACCACGTCGCTCTACCCGGCGGCAGCAGGCCTGGCGACGCTGCCCCTCCTCGCCCTCGTACTGTTCGCGGCCGAGAACCTACGCGTCACCAGCGACCACGTCGGACATGACTACCCGCACTTCCTACCGATGCGTTTTGCCAACGAGAGCTACGCCCCGCTGCGAGAGGTCGCACGGACGTTCGGGCTCGATGACCCCTTCTACGTACTGCCTGATGTCGGCGGCTCCACGTACCTCGGGCGCATGCGGATAGTCGACTCACTCGGGCTGGCCGACCTGCATGTAGCTCGCAGCCATTGGGACCGCGCCATCCTCGAGCAGTACTTCTTCGTGGAGCGTCGGTCGGAACTGGTCTCGACACATGAGCCCTGGACCAGCCTTACCGGCATCCCCGAGATGAGCTCGGTGCAACAGGACTACGTGCGTCTGCCGAGCGAGTCCCACGCGCAGTTCGTGCGTCGCGACGTGATCGTCTCGCCCAGCCTCGACGTGTCATCGGACCCCGGCGTTGTCGCCCGCTCGCCGTTGGTGGGCTGGTCGGGTGCCGACTCGGCCGGGCCCGATGAGGAGTACGCCCTCGACCTGTATTGGGGACACGGCACCGTTCCCTCCGACAAGGCGACGTACGACGTGTCGATTATCGATGCCGCAGGGGTAGCGGTGCGGCACGAGGCGGGGACCGTTGGGTACCCCTGGTTCCCGATGTCGCGGACCTCGCCCGGCGAGGCCTTGCGCACCCACGTGGTGCTACCTGCGCCGGTGCTCCGGGGCGCCTACACCGTTGAAATCCTGTTCCGCGCGGAGGTCGGCGCGCCCGGTCGGATGGTTGCCCGCAGGCACTTGCAGGTCGGTCGCCCGCAGGCCTCGGCTGAAGCGGCCGACAGAGCTGACCGTGCAGTGGCAGCTGCCCGCCGGGCCGACATGGCGGAGGCGTCCCGGCTACTGCGGCTCGGCTCCTTCGCGGCGGGGTCCGACGCGGCAGCGAAGGCCGAGGTCGACAGGGCCCGCGCCGCAGCGGCAGGTGCTGCGTTCGCCGCCGCCGAGACGGGCTGGCGCTCGAAGGACAGGGCCGAGTTGCTCGACGCCGTGCGGGTGGCCGCCGACCTGCGCCGCCGCCTGCCGATCACCCAGGCAGAGCACCGCTTCGCCCGCGTCCTGCGTGCAGCGGCGGAGGGTGGGGACTCGGCCGCTGCGTACGAGTTGCTAGTAGCCGCAGCGATGGTCGACCCCACCGACGGCAACGTCCAAAAGCGGCTCGAGCACGCTCGGCGCGTCTACCTTCGAAGCCTCGATGCATGAGGCCCCAACCGCAGCGATGACCGACACCGCGGTCTTCGACTTCGACGGCACGTTGCTACCGGGGGATTCGCTGCTCCCGTTCCTGGCCTTGGTCGCAGGCCGGAGGGCGCTGGTCGGCGCCCTCGTGCGCCGGGGGCCCCGCATCGCCGCCGCCATGGCGGGGATGAGCGACCGCGGAGAGGCCAAGCGCCGCTTGTTGACGGACCTCGTCGGCGGGCGCGCGGTGGCCGATGTCGAGGAGGCGGCGCGGCGGTTCTCGGCCGCGTTGGTAGGGCGGCTGCGGCCTGACGTCCTCGCCCGGTTGCGATGGCACCAGTCGGCCGGCCACCGCACGGTGATCGTGTCGGCCTCGCCCGGTGTCTACGTTCGTCCGGTGGGCGCTGCGCTCGGTGTCGACGGCGTCATGGCGACGGAACTGGTGATCGGGGACGGCCGCTTCACGGGGAGCATCGACGGGCGCAACTGTCGAGGCGCCGAGAAGCTCGACCGCCTCCGCGCCTGGCTGGGCTCCCGTGAACAGGGGCGACTCTGGGTTTACGGCGACTCCGCCGGCGACAGGGAGCTACTGGCGGCCGCCGACATCGCCCAGCGAGTGACGAAGCGGGCAATCCCCGAACTCCCGGCCGGCGGCGGGCGGTGACCTTGAGCGTGGCACGACCTTCGCTCGCCACCGGCCTCCTGCGCGCCCTCCGCCCTCGCCAGTGGACCAAGAACGCACTTGTGCTGGCCGCTCCGGCCGCCGCAGGCGTGCTCGACACACCCGGTGATGCAGCCCGGGCTTTGGTCGCGTTCGTGGTGTTGTCGATGGCCGCGGGCGCCACCTACCTGCTCAACGACGCGGCCGACGTCGATCGCGACCGCATGCACCCGGTCAAGCGGGCGCGGCCGATAGCAGCGGGTGTCGTTTCGGTCCGCACAGCCCGCGTCGTCGGCGTGGTGCTCGTCGTGTCCGCACTCGCCGTGGGCGCCGGCGTGCTCGGCCTGAAATTCGGCGCCGTGGTCGCCGCCTACTTGCTGCTGACCACCGCTTACACGGTGTGGCTCAAGCACATGGACGTGCTCGACTTGGTCGCCGTCGCGTCGGGGTTCGTGCTGCGGGCGATCGCCGGGGCAGTCGCCGTCGGGGTGCCTGTCTCCCGATGGTTCTTCATCGTCGCCTGCTTCGGCTCGTTGTTCGTCGTAGCGGGCAAGCGGTCGTCAGAACAGTTGGCGCTCGGCGTCGATGCCGACGCCGTGCGGCCGATCCTCGGCAGCTACCCGGTCACGTTCCTCGTCTTCGTGCGCTCCACAGCGGCGGGCGTCACCCTGCTGTCGTACTGCCTGTGGGCGTTCGAGAAGTCGGCGGCCGCGACCAACGGCGTGTGGTTCGAGGCATCGGTCCTCCCCTTCGTGGTGGCCATCCTGCGCTATGCCCTTCTGCTTGAGCGGGGCGGCGGCGCCGCGCCCGAGGAACTGCTCCTGCGCGACCGCACGCTCCTCGTCGCCGGCGGTGTGTGGGCCACCCTCGTCCTAACGGGCGTCCATGCCGGCTGAGCGCGGCCGCCGGCTGGTGGCGGGGTGGGGGAACACGGCGCCGACGGCTGCCGATGTCGTGGCTCCACAATCCCGGCGAGAGCTGGCGGACCTGCTCGTCACGCCACCGCGGCGTGGGCTGATCGCCCGAGGCTTGGGCCGCTCCTACGGTGACGTGGCGCAGAACGCAGGGGGCGTCGTGGCCGACTGCACCGCCCTCGATCGCGTGGTCGGCTTCGACGGCGAGTCCGGTGTCGTCACCGTGGAAGGCGGGGCCTCGATCGACACCTTGCTTCGCACGTTCGTCCCGCTGGGGTGGTTCGTGCCCGTGACCCCCGGCACCCGGTACGTCACCGTGGCCGGGTGCGTGGCCAACGACGTGCACGGCAAGAACCACCACGTCGACGGCTCCTTCGCCGACCACGTCGTCTCGCTGCTGCTCCAACTGCCCGACGGCGAAGTGGTCGAGATCGGGCCCGAACGTCGGCCTGACCTGTACTGGGCCACCGTGGGGGGGCTGGGCCTGACCGGGCTGATCGTGGAGGTCACCTTGCGCCTGCTGCCGGTCCGCACCTCGCTCGTGCGTGTCGACCGTGAGCGAGCATCCGACCTCGACGACCTCATGGCTCGCATGGCGGGGGGCGACCATCGCTACCGGTACTCGGTGGCCTGGATCGACTTGCTCGCCTCCGGTCGTGCCCTCGGACGAGCGGTGTTGACCCGCGGCGACCACGCCGAGCCCTCCGACCTTCCGGCCCGTGCGGCGCGACATCCTCTGGCGTTTTCGCCGCGCTCACCGTTGCCTACGCCCCCTGTGGTGCCCCCGCACTTGCTCAACCGGTGGTCGATCAAGGCCTTCAACGAGCTGTGGTTCCGCAAGGGCAATGATCGGCCCGAAGGGCTCGAGACCATCGGCGCCTTCTTCCATCCCCTTGACGGGGTGGCGGCCTGGAATCGGCTCTACGGGCCCCAGGGGTTCCTCCAATACCAGTTCGTGCTGCCCCCCGGCGAGGAGGCGACGCTGCGGGCCATTGTCGAGCGGCTGGCCTGCGAGCGCGTGGCGTCTTTCCTCGCCGTCCTGAAGCGATTCGGTGACGGCAACGCGGGGCTGCTGTCGTTCCCGATGAAGGGGTGGACGCTGGCTCTCGACGTCCCCGCAGGGGGGAGCGGGCTCGACGCCCTGCTCGACCAGCTCGACGGCGTGGTGGCCGATGCGGGCGGACGTGTCTACCTGGCCAAGGATGCTCGGCTGGCACCAGAGCTCATGCCGGTGATGTATCCGCGGTTGGAGCGATGGCGCCAGATTCGGGCCGAGGTCGACCCGGCCGGCATCCTCATGTCCGACCTGGCCCGTCGGCTCGGACTGTGACAAGGAGCTGCTCGTGAAGGACGCCCTCGGGGCAGTGCAGTCGATCCTTGTGCTCGGCGGGGGGAGCGACATCGCCCTCGCGACCGTGCACAAGCTGGTGGCCCGACGCTGCCGCACGGTGGTGCTGGCCGCCCGCCGACCCGAGGCGCTCGATGACGACATCACCCGGTTGCGGGACGCCGGAGCCGACACGGTGGAGGCGGTTGCCTTCGATGCCACCGCCTTCGACAGCCACGACGAGCTCGTTGCCGGGCTGTGGCGCCGCTTCGGTGACTTCGACGTGGTCATGGTGGCCTTCGGTGTCCTCGGTGACCAGGCGCACTTCGCCGATTGCCCGGCAGACGCGGTGCAAGCGGCGCAGGCGAACTACACGGGAGCTGTCTCCATGGGCCTGCGGGTGGCCCGGATGCTGGAAGAGCAGGGCCATGGGACGCTTGTGTTCCTCTCGTCGGTGGCGGGGGAGCGGGTGCGGGCCGACAACGTCGTGTACGGGTCGAGCAAGGCCGGGCTTGACGCCTTCGCCCAAGGGCTCGACCTGTCGCTGGCGGGCACCGGCGTCCGAGTGGTGATCGTCCGCCCCGGCTTCGTGGCCACCAAGATGACGACGGGGATGCGCCCGGCCCCGTTCAGCACCACCGCCGACGCGGTGGCCGATGCCGTGGTGGCGGGGATCGCCCGCGGGGCGGCCGTCGTCTATGCGCCGTCCGTCCTGCGCTGGGTGATGGCAGTGCTGCGCCACCTCCCTCGCCCGTTGTGGCAGCGAGTGAGCGCGCTCCAATCCCGCTGAAATGCACGTGGGCCGACGGCCGCTGCTACTCTGGACCGTCCCCTGGGGAAGCAAAGAGGAAGCTGCTGCATGCCCGACAAAGCCGCAACGATCGCCGAGCATCGGCTCCACGACTCCGACACGGGGTCGCCTGAGGTCCAGATCGCCATCCTTACGGAGCGCATCAACCACCTCACGGAGCATCTCAAGATGCACAAGGGCGACCACCACACCCGTCGGGGCCTGATGAAGCTGATCGGCAAGCGGCGGCGTCTGCTCGACTACGTGAAGTCCAACAACGTCGAGCGCTACCGCGAGATCATCGGCCGCCTCGGCCTTCGCCGATAAGGACGTAGCACCACACGAGCGGCCAGGGGGCCGCTCGTGTCGCATTCCGAGACTGGCGGCGAGAGGTCAGCTACCAGTTGCCGGGTTCTCGGTCGGAAACGATCGGGCGCCCGACAACTGGCAACTGGCCCGCCCGCCGCCCCTTACAGAAAGGGAGCGAACGTGGCTGACGCCATCGCCGTTTCCGGTCCCGTATCCGGGACCGACAAGACCCTGTCGTTCGAGACGGGGAAGTACGCATTCCAAGCCGACGGAGCCGTTGTGGCCCGGATCGGCGACACCATGGTCCTGGTGACCGCCACGGCGGCCAAGTCCGTCCGGGAGGGCATCGACTTCTTCCCGCTGACGGTCGACATCGAGGAGCGCATGTACGCGGCCGGGAAGATCCCCGGCTCGTTCTTCCGGCGTGAGGGCCGGGCCACCGACCAGGCCATCCTCACCTGCCGCCTGATCGACCGCCCGCTGCGCCCGTCGTTCCCCGAGGGCTTCCGCAACGAGGTCCACGTCGTGGGCACCATCCTGGGCGCCGACCAGGAGAACCCCCACGACGTCCTCTGCATCAACGCCGCCAGCGCGGCCCTGATGCTGAGCGGCATCCCCTTCGACGGCCCCATCGGCGCCGTGCGCATGGCGTGGACCGCCCAGGGAACCTGGGTCCCGTGGGCGACCTATCAGGAGGGCGACGCGTCGACCTTCGAGCTGGTCGTCGCAGGCCGGGGCCTTGACGGCGGCGACGTGGCCATCATGATGGTCGAAGCGGGCGGCACCGAAGCGGCCTGGGCCGCCTTCGAAGCCGGCGCCCCCAAGGTGACCGAAGAGGTCATCGCCCAAGGGCTCGAAGAGTCGAAGAAGTGGATCAACGAGTCGATCGAGCTGCAGCGCCAACTGGTGGCGCAGGCGGGCGCCAAGCCCACCGTCGCCTTCCAGACCCAGGTCGACTACGGCGACGACGTGTTCGCCCGGGTGAGTGAACTGGGCACCGAGCCCATCAGCCAGGCCAACACCATCTTCGTCAAGGCCGAGCGCAACGCCGCCTTGGAGCAGGCAGGCGCCGACATCATGACGGCGTTGGCCACCGAGTTCGAGGGCCGCGAGAAGGAAGTCAAGGCCGCCATCCGGTCGCTGACCAAGAAGCTCGTGCGCAAGAAGATCGTCGAGGAAGGCGTCCGCATCGACGGCCGCGGCCCGGCCGACCTGCGGCCCCTGTCGGCCGAAGTCGGCATCATCCCCACGGCGCACGGCTCCGGCCTGTTCCAGCGGGGCGAGACCCAGGTGCTCAACGTCACCACCCTCGGCATGCCGCGGATGGACCAGATGCTCGACACCATCGGCATCGACGACCGCAAGAAGTACATGCACCACTACAACTTCCCGCCCTTCTCCACCGGCGAGACCGGCTTCATGCGCGGTCCGAAGCGCCGTGAGATCGGCCACGGCTTGCTGGCCGAGCGGGCGTTGGTGCCCGTGGTGCCCAGCCAGGACGACTTCCCCTACACCCTGCGCCTGGTCTCCGAGGTGCTGTCGTCCAACGGCTCCACCTCGATGGCCTCGGTGTGCGGGTCGAGTTTGTCGCTCATGGACGCCGGCGTGCCGATCAAGGCGCCCGTTGCCGGCATCGCCATGGGCCTGGTGTTCGCCGAAGGGCGCTACACGACCCTGACCGACATCCTCGGTGCCGAAGATGCCTTCGGCGACATGGACTTCAAGGTGGCCGGCACGGCGGAGTTCGTGACCGCCCTGCAGCTCGACACCAAGATCGACGGCCTGCCCGCCGAGGTCCTGGCCAACGCCCTGCAGCAAGCGCGTGACGCCCGCCTCCAGATCCTCGAGGTCATGCAGGCGGCCATCGCCGAGCCCCGGTCCGAGGTGCGCGAGACCGCTCCCAAGATCGTCAGCTTCACAATCCCCATGGACAAGATCGGCGAGGTCATCGGTCCCAAGGGCAAGGTCATCAACACCATGCAGCAGGAGACCGGTGCCGACATCGCCGTCGACGACGACGGCAGCGTGGGCACAGTGACCATCGGCGCCAAGGACGGCGCTGCGGTCGAGGAAGCCCGTCGCCGCATCGAGATGATCCTCGACCCGCCCAAGGCCGAGGTCGGCGCCGTCTACACAGGCCGCGTCGTCAACATCACCAAGTTCGGTGCGTTCGTGAACATCCTCCCGGGCCGCGACGGCCTGGTCCACATCTCCAAGCTGGGCCAGGGCAAGCGGGTCGAGCGGGTGGAAGACGTGGTCGACCTGGGCCACGAGATCGACGTGCGCGTCGACGACATCGACCCGCAGGGCAAGGTGTCGCTGTCGCCGGTGGGCGAGGTGGCGGCTCGTGAAGGCGGCAACGGTGGCGGCGGTTCGCCGTCGGAGTCCTCCGCGCCCGCCTCGTCGGAGTCGTCGGTCGCCGGTGGCGAAGTGGTGTCGTTCGAGGAGGCCTGGGAGGAAGAGGCCGCCAAGGAGTTCGGTGACCTCGGCCCGGGCGAAGCAGCCGGCGCAGGCCCGTCGCGCGGCGGTGACCGCGGCCCGCGTCGCAACCCGCGTCGCGGCGGTGGCGGCGGCCGGCGCTGATACGCACCACCACCCTCGACAATGGACTGAAGGTCGTCACCGAGCGCATGCCAGACGTGCGCTCGGTGTCGGCCGGCTTCTGGGTCGGCACCGGCTCCCGTGACGAGGAGCCGGCGCTGGCCGGTGCGTCGCACTTCCTCGAACACCTGCTGTTCAAGGGCACGCCCACCCGGTCGGCCCGGCGCATCGCCGAGGACATCGACGCCGTGGGCGGCGACATGAACGCCTTCACCACCAAGGAGTACACGGCGTTCTACCTGCGGGTGCTCGACGAGAGCCTGGAGCTCGGCCTCGACATCCTCAGCGACATCTTGTGGGACCCGGCCTTCCGGCCCGAGGAAGTCGACTCCGAGCGCCACGTCATCCTCGAAGAGATCCTCATGCGGGCCGACGAGCCCGCCGACCTGGTGCACGAGGTCTTCGCCGAAGCGCTGTTCCCCGGCCACCCGTTGGGTCGTGAGGTGCTGGGCGACGAGGACCGCATCCGGGCCATGACGCCCGAGGCCATCCGCTCGTTCTGGGCGCACCACTACCGGCCCGAGAACATGGTGTTCTCCGCGGCCGGACGACTGGAGCACGACGCCATCGTCGAAGGGGTGGAGCGACGCTTCACCGGTGCGCTGGGCGGCGTGCAGCCGCAACGCACGGCGCCCGGTCCCGAGGTCGAGCCCCTGCTGGTCGACACTCAGGACACCGAACAGGCCCACGTGGTCGTCGGGGTGCGCGGCGTCGACCGCGACGATCCCGACCGCTATGCGTTGTCGGTGCTCGACCAGGTGCTCGGCGGCGGGCTGTCGTCGCGCATGTTCCAGACGATCCGCGAAGACCGGGGCCTGGCGTATTCGGTGTACTCCTACCGAGCCGCCTACGAGGACGCCGGGGCGCTGTCGGTCTACGCGGGCACCGCGACCACGCACGTGCACGAGGTCGTCGCCCTCATGCATGCCGAGTTCGACCGCATGGCGACGGCGGGCGTGACCGAACGCGAACTGCAGGTGGCCAAGGGCCACCTCAAGGGCGAGCTGGCCCTGTCGTTGGAGGACTCGGCGGCCCGCATGCACCGCATCGGGCGCAGCCAGCTCGTGCACGGCTGCGTGCACACGGTGGAAGACATCGTGGCCGCCGTCGACGCCGTCACCCTCGACCAGGTGGGCGAGGTGGCGCAGCGGGTGCTCGGCCGGGAGCGAGTGCTCGCCGTGGTCGGGCCGTTTGACGACGGCGCCTTCGCCTGACGCCTGACCGCCTACGCTCCGAGCCCATGCGTGTGGGTGTGTTCGGAGCCGGTGGGCGAGTGGGCTCGGAGGTGTGCCGGGCGGTGGCGGCCGACCCCGACCTGACCCTGGCGGCGGCCGTCGACCCCCACCACGAGGGCATCGACCTGCGCCAGGCCACCGGCGTCGATGCCGGGCTGCAGATCGCCGGCGACCCCTCGGCATTGGCCCGGGCTGATGTGGAGGTGGTGGTCGACTTCACCCACCTCGACGCTGCTCGCCAGAACCTGCGGTGGTGCGCGGCCAACGGCGTGCACGCGGTGGTCGGCACCACCGGCTTCACCGACGGCGACTTCGACGAACTACGGCGCTTGTTCGACGAGTCGTCGGCCAACTGCTTCGTGGCTCCTAACTTCGCCATCGGCGCCGTGCTGATGATGCGCTTCGCCGAGTTGGCGGCGCCGTGGTTCGACAGCGCCGAGGTCATCGAGTTGCACCACGACGCCAAGCTCGACGCCCCCTCGGGCACGGCCATGCTGACGCTGGAGCGCATGGCGGCGGCGTCGCAGGACTGGGGCGACGACCCCACCCGCACCGAGGTGGTGGCGGGCGCCCGCGGCGGCGTCGGGCCGGCCGGCATCCGCGTGCACTCGGTGCGCCTGCGGGGGCTGGTGGCGCACCAGGAGGTCCTGTTGGGCACCACGGGCCAGAGCCTGTCGATCCGCCACGACTCCTACGACCGCACCTCGTTCATGCCGGGCGTGCTGTTGGCCGTGAAGAACGTGGCCGACCACCCCGGCCTCACCATCGGCCTGGACGTCCTCCTCGGCCTCTGAGCCGGGTCAGATGCGGGCCAACGTGCCTACCAGCATGAACTGCGTCTCGGTCCCGGAGAGGCAGGTACCAGGCGTGTTCGGATCCTCGGTGCTGAAGGCACTGCCGATGAGTTGCCCTGTGAGCCCGATCAGATGGCCGTACCAGTCGACCGTCGCAGTAGCACCGCTGTTGCTGGTGCCGGAGCCGTTGGCGAGGTAGCAATCGCCTGTGATCGTGCCTGTCACGCTGATGGGTGTCGAGCCCGAGCATGTGCCGCTCACGTGCTGGATGGTGAAGCTCGCCGACCGCGGCGGAACGAGCCTGCCGGCGAACGGCACCGACAGCGTCATGCGGAACCTGCCCGTGCACACATCGTTCGGCAGCGTCGTGTGGGACTTCAGGACTGTTCCCCGCGCCGTGAAATTGCGGGCGGTCCCCTGCGCGCAATCGCCCGTGTCGAAGGGGATGTCTGTGACGTGGAAGGCGCCCGCGAACGCTCCTGAGAACGTCATGGTGGCGCCATTCCACGCCAAGGAGAAGGCATGGCCGGATGCCGTTGCGCCTGTCCCTGTGGCCATGCCGCACCAACCTGTGATGGTGCCGCTTGTGTTCACGTTCTTGTTCGCAGTGCAAAGGCCGGTGGTGTAAACGAAGTTGAAGCTCGTCGTCACGCTCGGGGCGAACGGGTCGGCGTGCCAGAGCCCCGCGCTGAGATGCATCACTCCGTCGAAGGTGCACACGCCGGTGTGCGCAGTCGCAGGCCCCGTTGCCGGCAGGCCCACGATCGCCGCCACAAGTGCCGCCACGAGCACAGCACGTCGCATTAGGAGCCCCCTCTGTCGCCCTTACTCGGTAGTACGACCGGACGGTCCCGTCGTGTCACTCGGTCATCGGCAACTCAGTGGCGGTGGACGTGCTCCGGTCCGGCTTGGTCGCGAGGCATGACGACGAGTTGGTCGATGTTCACGTGGCTCGGCCGGGTGACCGCCCACGCCACGCAGTCGGCGATGTCGTCGGCGGTGAGGGCGTCGACGCCCTCGTAGACCTTGGCCGCCCGCTCGGCGTCGCCGCCGAAGCGCACCAGGGAGAACTCCGTCTCCACCAGCCCGGGGTCGACCTCGGTGACCCGCACGGGACGGCCCAAGAGCTCGCGCCGCAACGTCTCGCGCACCATCCGGGCGCCGTGCTTGGCCGCCGTGTAGCCCGCACCGCCCGGGTACGCCCACAGCCCGGCCACCGAGCCGATGACCACGATGTGCCCGTCGCCGCTCGCAACAAGGCGGGGGAGCAGCGCCTTGGTCACCCGCAGGACGCCGAGCACGTTGGCGTCGAACATCGAGCGCCACTGCTCCTCGTCGGCCTCCTCCACCGGTGCCAGGCCCAACGCCCCGCCTGCGTTGTTGACGAGCACGTGGCACGACTCGATCGCCTCGGCGAACGCCGCCACCGACGCCCGGTCGGTCACGTCGAGGGGCAGCGCCCGTCCACCGATCTCGGCCGCCAGCGCCTCGCACCGGTCGAACCGACGGGCGCCTACCACGACAGAGAAACCCTCGGCCGCCAGCCGACGAGCGGTGGCGGCACCGATCCCGCTGCTCGCCCCCGTCACGACCGCCGTCTTCATCGCCCCCGCCCCGAAGTTGCGTAGGCAACGGCGCGTTTTCCGGCGCGATTTCTACACAACTTCACGCCTTGCCCGGCTCCTCGCCGTCCTCCAGTTGGTCGGCGATCTCCGAGACCGACTCCAACTCCAGCTTCCCCCGCTTGCGCTGGTCCCAGAGCCACCACATGGTGGCCAGGATCGAGAAAGCGGTCAGCCACTTGAAGTTGCCGGTGATGAACCGGTTCAACGCACCCACCGGGCCGTCGAACACGTCGCCGAACGCGTAGAGCACGAACAGGATGGCGACGGTGCCCAACACGTTCATGGCCGCGAACACGACCGGCTTCATGCGGGTGGCTCCGGCCAACACGCACACCAGCGCCCCCGGCGACACGAAGACGACGACCGGCCCGGCTTTGGCGAAAGCCTTCTCCACGCCGCGCACCAACGAGCCCGCCTCGCCCGCCCGTCGCTCGGCCCACCGCACCGCCGAATCGCCGTACATGTAGCCGAGCAGGTAGTAGAGCGGGTCGGTCAGCACCCGGCGGAAGAACCCGACGAGCATGAACGGCACCTGGTCGACCTGCTGCGACACCAGGATGAGGTTGCGGTTACGGGGTTCGAGAAAGACGAGCCACAGCGGGTGCTTGGCCAGCAGGGTCGGCGTGAGCGCGTTGCCGACGATCCCCGCCACCCACACGATGATGATGGGCGTGAGGATCAGGACCAGTGTCCGCCGGCTCGGCTTCGGCCGCGGCTCGGAAGGGTCGGTCGATGCCAAGGCGGAAACCCTACCCGCCGATAACCTGACCGCAGCCGTCGACAAGGGGGACGTGATGCAGGGCCTCATGCAGGACTATCCGCTCACGCTGCCGCACTTCTTCCAGCGCGCCGAGCGACTGTTCCCCGCCAAGACCGTCGCCACCGCCACGCCGACCGGCGTCGAGCGCACCACCTACGGCGAATGGGCGGCCCGCACCCGGCGCCTGGGCGGCGCCCTCGACGCCCTCGGCATCTCGGCCGACGGCCGGGTCGGCAGCTTCGCCTGGAACACCGCCCGCCACCTCGAGCTCTACTACGCGGTGCCGTGTACGGGCCGGGTGCTGCACACCCTGAACATCCGCCTGTTCGCCGAGCAGCTCACCTACATCGTCAACCACGCCGAGGACGAGGTGATCTTCGCCGACCGGTCGTTGCTGGCCGTGCTGGCGCCGCTGCTCGATACGTTCACCACGGTCAAGCACGTCGTGGTCATGGACGACGGCAAGGGCGACGTGCCCGCCGACCCCCGCATCATCGACTACGACGCGCTGACAGCCGACGCGCCGATGGCCGAGTTCCGGGTCGACGACGAGCACCGGGCGGGCTCGATGATGTACACGAGCGGCACCACCGGGAACCCCAAGGGCGTCGTCTACACGCACCGCTCGATGTTCCTCCACACCATGGGCGTGCTGATGGTCGACAACCTCGCCGTCCGCGAGGCCGACACCGTGCTGCCGATCGTGCCCATGTTCCACGCCAACTGTTGGGGCATCGCCCATGCCTGCGTGTCCACAGGGGCGAACCTGGTCATGCCCGGTGCCGACCTGTCGCCTCCAGCGCTTGTGGGCCTCATGGAGTCGGAGCGGGTCACCCTCGCCGCGGGCGTGCCCACCATCTGGATGGGCGTGCTGCCGCTACTGGAAGGCCGCGAGCTCTCCAGCCTGCGCAGCGTGGTGTGCGGCGGCTCGGCCGTGCCCAAGGCGTTGTCGGAGGGCTTCCGGGCCGCCATCGGCCTGCCCATCACCCAGGCGTGGGGCATGACCGAGACGAGCCCCATCGCCTCGGTGTGCCATGTGAAGTCGACGTTGCGCGACCGGCCCGACGACGAGCTGGCCGACCTGCGTGCCACCCAGGGGCTCGTGGTGCCTGGTGTCGAGTTCCGCGTCGTGGAGCCGGGCACCACCGACCCGCTCCCGTGGGACGGCAAGACCAGCGGCGAGCTCCAGGTGGCGGGCCCGTGGATCGCCAAGGACTACTACAACCACCCGGGATCGCAGGAGTCGTTCACGGCCGACGGGTTCCTGCGCACCGGCGACGTCGCCGTGGTCGACCCCGAGGGCTACATCCGCTTGGTCGACCGCACCAAGGACCTGGTGAAGTCGGGCGGGGAGTGGATCAGCTCGGTCGAGTTGGAGAACGAGATCATGGCCCACCCGGCCGTGGCCGAGGCCGCTGTCATCGGCATCCCGCACCCCAAGTGGGACGAGCGGCCGTTGGCGTGCGTCGTGCTCAAGCCCGGCGCCGAGGCCACTAAGGACGAGATTGTCGAGCACCTCCGCCCGCGGGTGGCCAAATGGTGGTTGCCTGACGACGTGGTGTTCATCGACGAGGTGCCCAAGACCAGCGTGGGCAAGTTCTCCAAGAAGACGCTGCGCGACCGTTTCGCCGACTACCGCTTCCCGACTGAGGCCGAGTGACCCCCAAGCAACGCATCGCCGCCGCAGTGGCCGGCGGCATGGCCGCCCTCTTCGTGCTCGCCTTGCTCATCGCCGCCTTGGTGGGCGACGACGGTGACGACGAACTGGTAGCCGACGCCACCACCACGACGGCGTCCAGCGTGGTCGAGGAGACCACGACCAGTACCGGCGTGGAGGAGCCGACGACGACCACGGCGGCGCCGACCTCCACCACCGCGCTCGCCACCACCACGACGGCGGCTCGGCCCGTCCTGAACGGCCAAGGCGCCGTCCTGCGCACACCGGCGTCGCCCATCCGCCGCACAATCCGCCAAGGCGGGGGCTGCACCCAGTTCGCCACCCCGGGCTGGACGGCCGAGTGCGTCGGCATCCGCAGCGACTGGTACCTGGTGATCGAGTCGAAGGCGGCGGCAGGCGGCGCCACGGCACGGCGGGCCTACACCTACCGGCAGGAGACAGGGGAGACGTGGATCGCCGCGGCGGAGGCCCGCGACGACGACGGGTCCCGCTTCACCGAGATCCGCTTCCGGGGCGAGGACATCGGCGGCGACGCCGCCCAGGAGGCCATCTTCGGCTTCCGCCGCACGGGCAGCACACGCATGCTGGCCGTCGACGTCGTGCAGTTCCCCGGCAACGTCGTGGTGCACCGCGAGTCGCCCGACGGCAGCGCCCGCGTCTCGCCGGGCCAACTCGACCTCTGGGAGGCGGCGGGCACCCAGTACGACCACCTCACCGTGCGTTTCGTCGACAACGCCTGGCGCATCGTGGCCAGCACAAAGGTCAACAAGAGCGCAGTGCCGCCCAGCCACTTCTGATTGTGGTACACCCCGTGGTACATTTCTGCCCGTGGACCGCAACCTGAAGCGGCTGCTCGCCCTGCTCGACGACGACGGAACCGAGTCCGTCGGCACCTCGGTGCGCTTGCCCGCCAACCTGCGGGACGCCGCTGCCCTTGCCGCCGACATGGGGTTGGCCGCCTCGACCACCGAGCTCACTGTTCGCGGCCTGCGTGACGCCTTGGAGGCGTTCGCCCAGCGCGCCGTGCTCGATGCCCACTACCGGGCCCACCCCGACGCGCGACCCGACCTCGAAGAGGTGGCGTTGGCCACCGCGGCCATCGACGGGAGCCCGTTGGCCGACCGCCCCGACCTCGTGCGGCGAGCGGTCGTCGAGGTGCACGCGTTGAAGGACGACCCCACTCCCGACGACGTCCTCCTCTACGCCGCCGGGCTCGGAGCAGCGGTGGCGTGAAGCAGGCGCGCACGGTGGTGCTCGACAACGAGGCCGTGCAGGCCTTGGCCGACCCTGCCCACCGGAAGCACCGGCGGGTGCTGGCCGTCGTCGAGGCGGTCGCCGCCAGGAACCTGCGTCGTGCGGGCTCGGTGCGACTGGTGGTGCCCACTGCCGTCCGGGTAGAGGCGGGCTGGGACAGGCGCACGCCTCGGGCCGCTGCTGTCAACCGCCTTCGCATCGACGAGTTGCCTCTCGACAGTGCGACGGCGGACCGTGCCGCCGCCGTCCGTACCAAGCTCGGCGTCTCGGTGGCCGACGCCCACCTTGCCGCCGTGTTGGATGTGACCGCCGCTCCGCACGCCGTGATCACCAGCGACGCTGACGACATGGGCCGCATCGCCGACGCCCTCGCAGTACGACCGAGGATCGTGGCGCTCTAGAGCGACGGGCCGTCCTCCACGGCACGGCCGTCGCGTTCCACCAAGGCCCAGTCGCACAGGCCCCGGCAGGCGTCCAACTGGGCTTGCGGCACCCGCCCTCGCTCGTCGAAGGCCAGCAGTTGCCCGCACCCGTCGCACTGCCACCGGTCGCCGGGGCGGATCTGCACGGCAGCAGCCTGGTACAACGGCGCCATGCGGGACCGCATCCTGGAAGCAACCTTCACCTGCGTGGCCCGCTACGGGCTGGGCAAGACGACCGTGGAAGACGTGGCCCGCGAGGCCCGCCTGTCACGGGCCAGCGTCTACCGCTACTTCCCCGGCGGCAAGGACGAGCTCATCCGCGACACCATCTCGTGGGAGGTGGCTCGCTTCTTCACCCGCCTGGCCACAGCGGTCGAGGGCGTCACCGACTTCGGCGACCTCCTGGTCGAGGCCCTCCTGTTCGCCCACCGGGCTGTCGAGGAGCATGAGGTCCTCCAGAAGGTGTTGGAGACCGAGCCCGAGCGCCTGCTGCCCCAACTCAACGTCGACAGCGACCGCATCCGGGGCTTCATCCGGGCGTTCCTGGTCCCCCACATCCCCGACGACGCCCTGCCGCCGGGCACCACCAGCCTGGAAGCGGCCGACTACGTGTCACGCATGCTCCTGTCGTTCATCGGGGCCCAAGGCCGCTGGGACCTCACCGACCGGGACCAGGTGCGGGAACTGGTGCGCACCGAGCTCATCGGCGGCTTGCGATTGTGACATGCGACACAAAAAGACACATAGACGCTGAGACGAAATCGGTGTTACTGTCTCATCAATGAGTGTGGCGCTCCTGGTCGAGCCTCCCGTCGTCACCCATGAGGCGCGCATCACCGACGCCGCCCTGCGCTGCATCGCCCGCTGGGGCGGAGCCAAGACCACGCTGGAAGACATCGCCCGCGAGGCCGGCCTGTCCCGGGCCACCGTCTACCGGGTCTTCCCGGGCGGCAAGGACGGCCTCATGGAGACCGTGGCCAAGAGCGAAACCCGCCGCTTCTTCGCCGGCGTAGCCGCCGCCATGGCCACAGCCGATTCCCTGGAAGACACCCTCGTGCACGGCATGGCCGAGGCGGGCCGTCGCATCACCACGCATGAGCCGCTGCAGTTCCTCCTGGCCCATGAGCCCGAGGTCGTCCTGCCCCGCCTGGCCTTCGGCAAGCTCGACGAGGTGCTGGCCGCAGGCGCCGCCGTCGGCGCCCCCTACCTCGAGAGCTGGCTCAGCCCCGACGAGGCCCGCCGGGCCGGCGAATGGGCCGCCCGCCTCGTCCTCTCCTACGTCTGCCAGCCGGCCGACTCCCAGCTCGACATCGCCGACATTGCATCCGTCCGTCGCTTGGTGAGGACGTTCGTCCTCCCTGGGCTCACCCAACCGTCAAGGGGGACCACCTGATGGCCAAGACCCACGAAGAGATGATCGGCCGCGCCGAGATCGACGACCTGGAGGCCATCCTCTCGGTCAGCAACACCGACGTCGACGAGGCCATCCACGCCGTCAAGGACAACGCCGACGCCATCTTCACCTGGGACTACGAGAAGGGCGCCAAGCCCAAGCTGAACCGTCTCTACGAGAAGGCCAAGCACTCCATGTGGGACGGCGAGAAGGACCTGCCCTGGGAGACCGAGGTCGACCAGGAAGCCGTCGTCATGGCCAACGCCATGCAGATGGGCGGCCTCGGCTACGGCATGGACCTGTCGGGCACGTGCTTCGAGAAGTGGACCGAGAAGGAGTGGATCCAGCTCGGCTGCGAGAGCCAGAACTGGACGCTGTCGCAGTTCATGCACGGCGAGCAGGGGGCACTCCTGTGCACGGCCAAGATCGTCGAGACCGTGCCGTGGATCGACGCCAAGTACTACGCGTCGACCCAGGTGATGGACGAGGCCCGCCACGTCGAGGTGTTCGCCAAATACCTCGACACCAAGCTGTCGGGCCACTATCCGATCAACGCCCACCTCAAGTTGTTGCTCGACGACATCATCGCCGACAGCCGCTGGGACATGACCTACCTGGGCATGCAGATCATGGTCGAGGGCCTGGCCCTGGCCGCCTTCGGCTTCATCCACCAGCTCACCACCGAGCCCCTGCTCAAGCAGCTCCTGCGCTACGTCATGAGCGACGAGGCCCGCCATGTCGCCTTCGGCGTGCTGTCGCTGCAGGACTACTACACAGAGCTCACCCAGGCCGAGCTGCGCGAGCGCCAGGAGTTCGCCTTCGAGGCCGCCGTGCGCATGCGCGACCGCTTCCTCCAGCAGGAGGTGTGGGACCGCATGGGCCTGCCGGTCAAGGAAGCGGTCGAGATCGTGCAGCAGTCGCCCGAGCGCCCCGTCTTCCAGCAGATGCTGTTCTCCAAGATCGTGCCGAACTGCAAGAAGCTCGGGCTGCTCGACGCAGGCGACGGCTGGCTGCGCACACGGTTCGAGGAGCTCGGTGTCATCCAGTTCGAGGACTGGGCCGACACCGGCGAGGAGTACGAGGCGTTCGCCCTCGCAGAGGGCGATCAGCGCTCCGCGTAAGCAGCAGGCGAGTACCCTGCCCGCATGCAGCATGCGGCCGGGACCGACTTCGCCGTGCTGCACGCGCTTCGCTTGAAAGGGCTGGCGGAGGGCGCCGCCATGGCGGCTGCCCTCCAGCTTCCCGTCGATGACGTTGCACGCGTCCTTGAGAAGCTGGCGGCCGACGAACTGCTCATCCGGCGCGACGGCCGGCTCACCGGGTGGTCGTTGAGCGCCGCCGGTCGGGTCCGCCACGCCGAGCTGCTGGCCGCCGAGTCCGACGGCGTGCGGCCGCTCATCGACGACGTCTACCGACGCTTCCTCCCCACCAACCGCGAGCTCTTGCAGGTCTGCACCGACTGGCAGGTGCGCGAGGGCGTGCTCAACGACCACAGCGACGCCGACTACGAACGGGACGTGCTGGCCCGCCTCGACGCCGTCGACGAGGCCATGCAGCCCTTGTGCGCCGAGTTGGCCGCCATCCGACCCCGTTTCGGGCACTACGGACCTCGGCTGGCACACGCGCGGGAGCGGGTGCGAGAAGGCGACTTCGACTGGTTCACGACGCCGGTCCTCGACTCCTATCACACGATTTGGTTCGAACTGCACGAGGACCTTCTGTCTACGCTCGGTATCGAGCGCTCCAAGGAGGAACCTTCATGACCGCCCGTTTCGGCGCTGTCCTCACTGCCATGGTCACCCCGTTCGACGACGAGGGCCGCCTCGATCTCGACGCCGCGGTGAAGCTGGCCAAGTGGCTCGTCGACAACGGCAACGACGGCTTGGTGCTCGCCGGCACCACCGGCGAGGCCCCCGTCCTCACCAACGACGAGAAGGCCGACCTGTGGCGTGCGGTGGCCGAGGCGGTGACCGTGCCCGTCATCGCCGGCGCGGGCTCCAACGACACGGCACACTCCGTCGTCGGCGCCCGCATAGCCGAGGCCGCGGGCGCAGCGGCCGTGCTGGTGGTGACGCCGTACTACAGCCGCCCCTCGCAGGCGGGCATCGAGGGCCACTTCCGGGCCATTGCCGAGGCCACGTCGCTGCCGCTCATGGCCTACGACATCCCCTTCCGCACCGGCCGAAAGATCGACAACGACACCATGCTGCGGCTGGCCCGCGAGGTCCCGTCCGTGGTGGCGGTCAAGGACGCCACAGGCGACCCGTACTCGGCGGCCCGGCTCATGGCCCAGGCCCCCAGCGGGTTCGAGCTCTACAGCGGCGACGACGGCATGACGTTGCCGTTGCTGGCCGTCGGCGCCGTCGGCACCGTCGGGGTGGCGACCCACTGGACCGCTGCCCTGCAGCAGGAGATGCTCGCTTCGTTCTTCAAGGGCGACGTGGAGGCCGCACGGCGCATCAACGCCCGGCTGCTGCCGTCGTTCGAGTTCGAGACCGGCGACGCCAACCCCAACCCCGTGCCGTCGAAGGCCATGATGCGGGTGCTCGGCCATCGGGTGGGGGAGTGCCGCCTGCCCATGGGGCCCACTCCCGACGGCCTCGAAGACCGGGCCCGGGCCATCCTGGCCGACCTCGGCGACGACGCCCCCCATCCCGTTGCCTGATCCCTCAGCCGTTCGCATCGCCTTCCTGGGGGGCCTGGGCGAGATCGGCCGCAACTGCGCGGCGTTCGAGGTGGAGGGGCGCATCATGCTCCTCGACTGCGGGCTCATGTTCCCCGACACCGAGATGCCCGGCATCGACTTGGTGCTGCCCGACTTCACCTGGCTGCGCGAGAACGCCGATCGCATCGAAGGCTGCATCCTCACCCACGGCCACGAGGACCACGCGGGCGGCTTGTCGTTCCTGCTGCGCGAGCTGTCGTTCCCCATCTACGGGTCCAAGCTGACGCTGGGCCTGGCCCGCAATCGCATCGAAGAAGCGGGCCTGCTCGGGCGCACCGAGCTCATCGAGGTGCAGGACGGCGAGCGCCGCCGCATCGGCCCCTTCGACGTGGAGTTCATCCCCGTCACCCACTCGGTGCCCAACGGCTTCGCCACCGCCTTCCACACGCCGCAGGGCGTCATCCTCCACTCGGGCGACTTCAAGCTCGACCTCACGCCGGTCGACGGCCGCCTCACCGACCTGGCCCGCATCGGCGCCATCGCCAAGGAGTACGGCATCCGCCTGCTGCTGTCCGACTCCACCAACGCGGTCGAGCCGGGCTACACGCCGAGCGAGTCGTCGATCGGCGAGCAGCTACGCGACCTGTTCGCCGCTCATGCCGACAAGCGGATCATCGTCACCTGCTTCGCCAGCCACATCCACCGAGTGCAGCAGATCGCCGAGGCGGCGCTGGCCCACGGCCGCACCATCGCCACCCTCGGACGGTCGATGGGCAAGAACGTGGCGCTGACCCGTGAGATGGGCCTGCTGCACATCCCCGACTCGGCCTTGGTCGACATCGAGAAGGTCGGCGACCTCCCGCCCGAACGCACCTGCATCATCTCGACCGGGTCGCAGGGTGAACCCATGTCGGCGCTGTCGCTGATGGCGGCGGGCGACAACAAGTGGTTGCAGGTCGGCAAGGGCGACGTGGTGATCATGTCGTCGCATGCCATCCCCGGCAACGAGTCGGCGGTCAGCAAGGTCATGGACGGGTTGCACCGCCGAGGCGCCGAGGTGGTGGCCAACGTCCACGTGACCGGCCACGCCATGCAGGGCGAGCTGATGACGCTGCTGTCGGTGGCCCGGCCCGAGTTCTTCATCCCGGTGCACGGCGAGTACCGCCACATGACGCACCACACCCGCCTGGCGGTGCGCATGGGCGTGCCCGAGTCGAACATCCTCCTGTGCGAGGACGGCGACGTGGTCGAGCTCACCGACAAGGGCATCGATTTCGCCGGTGAGATCCCCGCGGGCTACCTCTACGTCGACGGGGTGGTCGGCGGCATCGGCCACGGCGTGCTGCGCGACCGGCGGGTGCTGGCTGAGGAAGGCGTGGTCGTGGTGGTGGTGACGGTCGACGCCCGCTCCGGCGAGGTGCTCACCGGCCCGGAGATCATCACCCGGGGCTGGGTATACGAGCAGGAGGCCGAAGGGCTGCTCGACGACGCCCGCCAAGCCATCCTCAAGGCGCTGGAGAAGGCCACCGACGACGGCGCCCGCGACTTCGAGACGCTCAAGCGCCACGTACGCCGGGCCACCGGCCAGTTCGTCAACGAACGGACCCGACGACGGCCGATGATCGTGCCGATCGTCATGGAGGTCTGAATCCGGCAACTTTCGCTGTTGCTGGTGTTACCGTTGTTGACATTGTGACGAAGACCACGCGTCGCGCCCCGGCCGCTAAGAAGCACGCCAAGAAGAAGAAGCCTGCGGGGCTGCGCCAGTCGCTGGCCACGTACCTGGGCCGCCAAGCCGACGACGTGTGGGGGCTCATCCTCCTGGTGGTGGGCGTGCTCGCCGCCTTGGGCATCTACGCCGACCTGACGGGCCCTGTGGGGCGCATGCTGCGCGACGGCGCCGCCGCGGTCTTCGGATGGGGCCGCCTGCTGGTGCCCGTGGTCCTGTGTGGGATCGGCGCAGTCTTGGTGCGGGGGCGGTTGCGCAACGCCGAGCCGGGGCGAGCCGCCATCGGCTTCGGGTTCCTGGTGGTGGCTGCCACCGGCCTGCTGCACCTGACGCGCAACGGCGCCGACGAGCCGCGGGACGCCGGTGGGTTTGTGGGTGCAGGCATCGCCGGCCCGCTGACGTCGATCCTGGCCACGTGGGGCGCAGCGATCGTCCTGGTGACGCTGTTGGTGATCGCCGTGCTGGTGCTGACCAAGACCTCGGTGCGCGCCGCCGTCGACCTCATCTCATCTGGGGTGCGAACGGGCGTGCGGTGGCTGGGCTCGCTGTCGTCGTCCGACGAGGCCGAGGCCGGCGCCGACGAGGCGCCCAAGGTGCCCAAGGCCAAGAAAGCGAAGGCCGAGGCCGAGCCGGTGGTCGCCGTCGCCGACGAGGCCGAGCCCGTGGAGATCAAGGTCCACGTGCCCGACGAGCCGGTGCCCGCGGGCGACCAACTGGCCATCGACCTCGGCCCCGCCGCCGAGCCGGGCAACTGGAAGCTGCCGCCCTTGTCGTTGCTCAAGCGGTCGAAGGCCCAAGAGGTCGACAAGCGCACACTCGAGCTGCGGGGCCGCCGCCTGGAAGAGGCGCTGGCCGCCCACGGCGTGGAGACCCGCTTGGTGGGCATGACGCCGGGGCCGACCGTGACCCGCTTCGAGTTGGAGCTCGGCCCGGGCGTGAAGGTGGCCCGCGTCACCAGCCTGCAGAAGGACATCGCCTACGCCATGGCGGCGCCCGACATCCGGCTGCTGGCCCCCATCCCCGGGCGCTCGGCCATCGGCGTAGAAGTGCCCAACGTAACCCGGCAGTTGGTGGCGCTGGGCGACATCCTCTGCTCCGAGGAGGCCCGGCGGGCCACCCACCCGCTCGAGGTGGGCATGGGCAAGGACATCGCCGGGCGGCCGGTCATGGAGTCGTTGGCGGCCATGCCCCACGTGCTCATCGCGGGCGCCACCGGCGCGGGCAAGTCGTCGTGCATCAACTCGTTGCTCACGTCGATCCTGCTGCGGGCCACGCCCGACCAGGTGCGCATGATCCTGGTCGACCCCAAGCGGGTCGAGCTGGGCCAGTACAACGGCCTGCCCCACCTGCTCACCCAGGTGGTGGTCAACCCCAAGAAGGCGGCCAACGCGCTGGCGTGGGCGGTGCACGAGATGGAGCGGCGCACCGACCTGCTGGCCGAGGTCGGCGTGCGCGACATCGGCGGCTACAACGCCGCGTTCGACCGGGGCGACCTGGCTGCCGACCCGGCCACGGGCAAGGACTACCAGCGGCTGTCGTACATCCTCGTGGTGGTCGACGAGCTCAACGACTTGATGATGGTGGCGGCCCGCGACGTCGAGGAGTCGATCTGCCGCATCGCCCAGATGGGCCGGGCTTTCGGCATCCACCTGGTCATCGCCACCCAGCGGCCGTCGGTCGACGTCATCACCGGTGTCATCAAGGCCAACGTGCCGTCGCGACTGGCCTTCGCGGTGTCGTCGTTGGCCGACAGCCGGGTCATCCTCGACCAGCCCGGCGCCGAGAAGTTGGTGGGCAAGGGCGACATGCTGCTGCTCACCGCGTCCTCGAACGTGCCCCGCCGCATCCAGGGGCCGTGGGTGTCGGAGGAAGAGGTGCGCAAGGTCGTCGCCCACTGGCGCCGCCAGGCCCAGCCCGAATACGTCGACGGCGTTGAAGGGTCTGACGACTCGCTCACCGGCTTCTCCGGCTCGCCCAGCGGGTCGGGCGGCGGGAGCGGCGACGATGACGACGACATGCTCGAAGCAGCCATGGAGCTGATCGTGCGCTCGCAGCTGGGCTCGACCTCCATGCTCCAGCGCAAACTCCGCGTCGGCTTCGCCCGCGCCGGCCGCATCATGGACCTGTTGGAGCAGCGCGGGGTGGTTGGCCCGTCCGAGGGCTCAAAGGCCCGAGCCGTCCTCATGACCGTCGAAGAGCTCGAAGCCCACCAGTCGACCAAGGTCTGAGGCGAACTTCGCGGTTCGCTCTCCGTGTTCTTCATCATCGTCGTGATTGCTGTACCGTGGGCCACTCGAGCGACAAGTAGGGGGGATTATGAAGCGACGTGCAGGAATAGCGGCGGTTGCGTTGTTGTCGGTCGTGCTCATGCCAGGAGCCGGTGAGGCTGCAGAAGAACCTGGCTTATGCAGGGGCGAGGCGGACCTGACAACCTCGACCGATTTGTATCCTCCGCCCACTCGGACGACTGCCAATTTCACGGCGTACTTCGTGCCGACCATCAAAGGATGGTGTGTCGCGTCAGGTGTCCTGACAGGCGACTGCACCACCGCAACAGTCGGAGGGAGGCAGATCCTGCTGAAGCCTGCCGCCGGCGACCCGTGCATCGGCGGATCGCGCCAGTTCAAAGCGACGTTCCTTTGAGAGTCCCCTGAGGGGCGCCGCCACAGACGCGAAGACGGCCACAGACGCGAAGAAGGGGCGCTCACCACGCTGTGAGCGCCCCTTCTTGCTGTCGCCGTTCTGGTTGCTAGGCCGCCATGCTGCGGGGGCCGTGCATGGGGTGGCGCACCTCGGGCTCTTCGCCCTCGGACGAGCCGAGCCAGTGGAAGGCCGCACGCCACACGCTGGTGAAGCCTGCGATCACCAGGCCGGTGGCCACGGTGCCCATCCACTCCTCACGGAATGCGATGCCGTAACCGTCGAACGCCCGGTAGTCGAGGGCGAAGGCGCCGCCGATGCCGAGGACGATGGTCGCCAGGGTGTGCCACTTGGTAAGCCCCGGGGCCAAGTCTTCGAGCACGTCGACCACCTTGAACAGCGCAAGTGCCAGAAGTGCGATGGCTGCGAAGTGGTACATGGTCTCTGCCTCCTGACGGGGCCGGTCGTGGGTGGCCCGTCAACAGATCGGACCGCACACCAGTCCCATTGGTAACAACCTTCTAGGGTGTGCGGCCGTGCGCGCACGGGCTCCCGGATCGTCGGCCAACCTCGGCCCCGGCTTCGACACGTTGGCCGTCGCCTTGTCGGTCTACGTCGAGGTCGACATCGAGCCCGCCGACCTCCTCACCATCCACGCCGAGGGCGAGGGCTCCGAGCTGCCCGGCGACGACACCCACCTGGCCGCCCAGGTCGCCCGCCGCGTGCTCGGCCACGACAACGTACACATCACCGTGCGCTCCGAGATCCCCGTCGGACGGGGCCTCGGCTCCTCGGCCGCGCTGGCTGTCGCCGCCGCAGCCGCGGCGGGCGCCGACGACCCCCTCGCCGTCGCCGCCGAAGTCGACGGCCACCCCGAGAACGCCGCGGCCTCGGTGCTCGGCGGCCTCGTCACCGCCACCACCGTCAACGACCGGCCCGTGGCCGCCCGCATGCCGCTCGACGAACAGTTGGCGTTCGTGGTGCTCGTGCCGTCCCGCTCCTTGGCGACCAAGCGGGCTCGTGCCGCCCTGCCCGCGCAGGTCCCGCACACCGACGCGTCGTTCAACCTCGGCCGCATGGGCCTCCTCCTTGCAGGCCTGGCCGACCACCGCCTGCTCGTGCACGAAGCCACGGAAGACAAGCTTCACCAGAGCGCCCGGGCGTCGCTGTTCCCCGAGGCCGGCCACTTGCTGGCCGAGCTGGTCGACGCCGGCGCCCTGGCCACGTGCTGGTCGGGTGCGGGCCCCAGCCTGTTGGCCGTCTGCCACCGCGCCACGGCCGCCCAGGTGCGGGCCGCAGGCGACGAGCTGTTGGCCGAAGCGGGGGTGCCCGGCACCGCCGTCCTGCTGTCGCCCGACACCGACGGGCTGACCATCCCCGGCTAGGCGTCGAAGCGCGACTACCGTCGAGCCCATGGCAACCTACGAGGGTTACTGCGTCAAGTGCCGCGAGAAGCGCGAGTTCGATGGCGAGGTCAAGGAAATGGCTAACGGCCGTCGCGCTGCGCAGGGCACCTGCCCCACGTGCGGCACCAAGATGAACCGGATGCTCGGCAAGGACGCTTGACGCGCCGGCCGGGCTAGGTTCGGAGGGTGCCGAGCAGCCCCTCCCGCGACCTCGTCGCGATCCCCAACCCGCACCCCGGCCGCGACTACGAAGTCCGTTGCGAGACGCCTGAGTTCACCTGCGTCTGCCCGATGACCGGGCAGCCCGACTTCGCCACCGTCACCATCAGTTACGTGCCGGGCGAGTCGATCGTGGAGCTCAAGTCGCTGAAGCTCTACCTCTGGAGCTTTCGGCAGGAGGGCGCGTTCCACGAGGACGTCACCAACCGCATCCTCGACGATTTGGTCGCGGCCGTGTCGCCGCGCCGCATGACGGTGCGCACCGACTGGTTGGTGCGCGGCGGCATTCACACCGTGGTCGAGGCGAGCGCGCCGTGATCGACGCGCGAGTCGTCGTCGAGGGGTTGCGGTTCCCCGAAGGCCCGATCGTGCTGGCTGATGGCTCCCTGCTCGTCTGCGAGATGGCGACAGGCCGCCTCGCCGTCATCGACCCCCAGGGCGGCATCGAGCGCATCGAGGTCGGCGGCGGCCCCAACGGCGCGGCGGTGGGACCTGACGGGGCGGTCTACGTCTGCAACAACGGCGGCTGGCCCATGCACGACTACGGCTCCCTGCTCGTGCCCGCCGACGTCAACCAGGACGACCGCTACATCGGCGGTTCCATCCAACGCGTCGACCTCGCCACCGGCGCGGTGGAGACGATCTACGACGGCCTGCGCAGCCCCAACGACATCGTGTTCGACGCCGACGGCGGCTTTTGGTTCACCGACTACGGCAAGCAGCGCGAGACCGACGAGGACCGCGGGGTCGTCTGTTACGGCCGCCCCGACGGCGCCGAGCTACGGCGCGTCGTCGCCCCGCTGGTGCGGCCCAACGGCATAGCGTTGTCGCCCGACGGCGCCACGTTGTACGTGGCCGAGACGCCGACCGGCAGGCTGTGGCGCTGGACGGTGACCGGCCCCGGTGAGGTCGAGACGGCCCTGCCCCACCCGCACGGCGGCTCGTTAGTGGCGGGGCTCGACGGGCACCAGTTCTTCGACTCGCTCGCCGTCGAAGCGGGCGGCAACGTCTGCATCGCCACCATCTACAACGTGGGCATCACCGTCGTCAGCCCTGCGGGCGAGGTCGAGCACATGCCGTTGCCCGGCGAGTTCTACGACCCGGTGCCGACCAACATCGCCTTCGGTGGCGACGACATGCGCACCGCCTACATCACGTTGTCGGCCACCGGCCGGGTGATGGCGTGCCGCTGGCCCCGGCCCGGGCTGCGGTTGAAGTACTAGCTGGACAGGTGCTCGGCCGCGGCGGCTTGGACCGTCGCCACGATCGGCTCCCACTCGGCGCCGGGCCGGCGGGTCACCGTCACGAAGTCGTTGACCCCGAAGATCGACGCCACGCCCTCGGCCGCGAACACCGCCTCGCCAAAGGGGTGGCCGGCGGCCTCCTCGGCGCTGTTGAAGTTCATGGCCGCGGGCAACTCGATGTCGAGCTGGAAGCGCAAGGCGTTGGGATTGGGGGACGGCTGCGGGTCTGCGGTGGCCATGGCAGGCGACTCTAGGCTCGGTCTCCGTGCTCTCGTTGCCGTCCGCCGTGGCCCTCCTCGAACAAGGCATCACCGACGGGTTCCACCTCGGTGCCCAACTGTCGGTGTCGCACAGGGGAGACAGCGCCGACCTGGCCGTGGGCAACGTCGACGTCGACACGCCGTTCCCGTGGTTCTCCCAGACCAAGGCCTTGACGGCAGTGGCCTTGGCCCAGCAGTGGGAACGGGGCGAGGTCGCCCTCGACGACCCGGTGGCCGCCCACATCCCGGAGTTCGCCAAAGAACACATCACCGTGCGCCACCTGTTGACGCACACGGCGGGCCTGCGTAATGCCGAACTGGCCGCCACCGAGACCGACGGCGCCGACTGGGACGCATCCGTGCAACGGGCCTGCGAAGCGGGCGTGCACGACGACTGGGTGCCCGGGCGCCGGGCGGGCTACAACCCCAAAGGCGCCTTCCAGTTGCTCGGCGAGATCGTGCGGCTGATCGACGGGCGCTCCTTCGACGAGTACGTGCGCGACGAGGTGTTCCGGCCCTTGGACATGGAGCGGTCGTCGTTGCGGGCGACGGAATCGGGCGTCGTTTACGACACGTCGGGGGAGTCGCCCCGGGCCCTGGGCGGACCGCCGCCCGACGTGCGCCCCAGCAGCAGCGGCGTCGGCCCCGCCTCCGACCTGCTGCGCTTCTGGGAGGCCTTGTGCCGCGGGGGGCGCCCCGTGTTGTCGCCCCAGGCGGTGGAGGCCATGACGGCGCGCCACCGCGTCGGCCTGCGCGACGAAACCTTCGGCCCGGTCATCGACTGGGGCCTGGGGCTGATGGTGAACTCGTGGCAGTACCAGCAACGGCCCACGCCCTACGGCTACGGCGACCGGGCCTCGCCCCGCGCCTTCGGCCACGGCGGCAGCCAGTCGTCCATCGGCTTCGTCGACCCCGAGCACGGCTTGGTGGTGGTGCTGCTCACCAACGGCATGCCCGGCGAGAAGGGCAACCACCGCCGCACGCAGCCGGTCCTCACTGCGCTCTACGAGGACCTCGCCCTGTAGCGTTGAGCGTTGTGGCGCAGCCGTCGTATTGGGTCGAGACCTTGGGCTGTCCGAAGAACCAGGTCGACTCCGACAAGCTCGTCGGCACCCTCGAAGCCGACGGGATGACGCGCGCGGGCTCGGCCGACGAAGCCGACCTGGTGGTGGTCAACACGTGCGCCTTCATCGAATCGGCCCGACAGGAGTCGGTCGAGACCGTCTTGGCCCTGGCCGACGCCAAACGGGACGGCGCCCGCATCGTCGTCACCGGCTGCATGGCCGAGCGCTACGGCGACGAGCTGGCCGACGCGTTGCCGGAAGCCGACCTGGTAGCGGGCTTCGGCGTGCCCGTCACCCTGGGCCGCAAGCCCGACGTGCCTGCCCTCGACCTGCTGAACCTGCCCCGCCCCAAGTCGTCGGCGCCGTGGGCCTACGTGAAGATCGCCGAGGGCTGCGACCGCTCGTGCGGGTTCTGCGCCATCCCGTCGTTCCGCGGCAAGCAGCGGTCGCGATCGCTCGACGCCATCCTCGGCGAGGTCGACGCGCTCGAAGCCCAAGAGATCGTGCTGGTGGCCCAGGACCTGGCGTCGTACGGCCGCGACCTCGGCCACGCGGGTGCCATCGTCGACCTGGTCGAGCAGGTGGCCGCCCGAGTCGCACGCACCCGACTGCTCTACCTCTATCCGTCCGACCTGAGCGACGCGCTCATCGACGCCGTGGTGGCCACCGGGGTGCCGTACTTCGACTTGTCGTTGCAGCACGTATCGAAGCCGCTGCTGCGCCGCATGCGCCGATGGGGCGACGGCGGGCGCTTCCTGGCCCGCATCGACGCCATTCGGCAGCGCTGCCCCGACGCCGCCTTCCGTTCCAACTTCATCGTCGGCTACCCGGGCGAGACCGAGGCCGACCACGACCAGTTGCTGGCCTTCGTGGAAGCGGCGCAGCTCGACTGGTGCGGGTTCTTCTCCTACTCCAAGGAGGGCGGCACGTACGCGGCGGACTTGGACGGCGAGGTGTCCGCCCACTTGATGGCCGAACGGCTGGTCGAGCTCTCCATGCTGCAAGACGCCATCACCGCCCGCCGCCGCCAAGCCCTTCTCGGCGAGACCGTCGAAGTGCTCGTCGACGCTCCGGGCGTGGGCCGCACCCACCGTGAAGCGCCGGAGATCGACGGCATCGTCCACGTTCCCGACACGCTGCCGGTCGGCCAGTTCGCCAAGGTGGTCGTCACCGGCGCCACCGGTCCCGACCTCGAAGCCGAGAGCGCGTAGCGGCGATGGCCGTGCGCAGCGGGACGTTCGGGCCGTCGGCGTTGGCCACGCCGGCCAACGCCATCACCCTGGCGCGCCTGTTCATCACGCCGGTGCTGCTGGCCATCATCGTGCGCGACGGCGCCACCTGGCCCGCCCTCGCCTTCTGGATCGTGCTGGCGGGCACCGACGGCGTCGACGGCTACCTGGCCCGCCGCCACGGCACCACCCGCTCGGGTGCGTTCCTCGACCCGCTGGCCGACAAGTTCCTGGTGCTCGGGGCCATGGCCGCGCTGGTGGCCAAGGACGTCTTCTGGTGGTTGCCCGTCGCCCTCATCGCCGTGCGCGAGATCGGCATCAGCCTGTACCGCACGTGGGTCAGCCGCCGCGGCATCTCGGTGCCGGCGCGGTGGTGGGCCAAGGTGAAGACGGTGGTGCAGGAGGTGGCCGTCGGCTTCGCCCTGCTGCCCCTCACCGAGGACAACCCCACGCCCGCCAACGTGGTGCTGTGGGCCGGCGTGGTGCTGGCCCTGGTGACCGGTGCGCAGTACCTGCTCGACGGCCGGAGGCTGCGCGATGCGGTGTGAGGTGGTGGCCGTCGGCACCGAGCTGTTGCTGGGCCAGATCGTCGACACCAACTCCTCGTGGATCGGCGAGCAACTGGCGCTGGCGGGCATCGACTCGCACTACCAGGTCAAGGTGGGCGACAACCTCGACCGCATCGTGCAGGCGTTGCGCATCGCCCTGTCTCGCAGCGAGGCGGTGATCGTCTGCGGCGGCCTCGGCCCCACCCAGGACGACATCACCCGCGAGGCCATCGCCGAGGTGATGAACGTCGGGTTGGAGCGCGACGAAGCGGTGGTCGACCTCATCCGGCGCATGTTCGAGTCGCGGGGCCGCACCATGGCCGAGAACAACGCCCGCCAAGCCGACGTGCCCCGGGGCGCAGTCGTCATCCCGCAGACGCGAGGCACGGCCCCGGGCCTCATCTGCCCGGTGGGCAAGAAGGTCGTGTACGCCGTGCCCGGCGTGCCCCACGAGATGCAGGACATGTTGGAGCGCGCCGTGCTGCCCGACCTCCAGGCCCGGGCCGGCACCCGTTCCACCATCGTGTCGCGGGTGGTGCGGACGTGGGGCTTGGCCGAGTCGACGCTGGCCGAGATCGTCGCCCCCCGGCTCGACGCCCTCGACGCCGCGGGCGGCAACCCCACCATCGCCTTCCTGGCCAGTGGCATCGAAGGCATCAAGCTGCGCATCACGGCCAAGGCCGACGACCACGACGCCGCCATGGCCTTGGTCGAAGCCGAAGACGCCGAACTGCGGGCGCTGCTCGGCACCTACGTGTTCGGGGTCGACGACGACACCATGGAGACCGCCGTCGGCGTGCTGCTGGAGGAGCAGGGGCTGTCGCTGGGGTTGGCCGAGTCGATGACCGGCGGCCTGGTGGCGTCGCGGTTGGTGAACGTCGAGGGCTCGAGCGCCTGGTTCCGCGGCTGCGTGGTGTCGTACGCCTCGGAGGTGAAGTTCGACCTGCTCGGCGTGCCCGAAGGACCGGTGGTGTCGGAGGAGTCGGCCCGGGCCATGGCCGAAGGCGCCCGCAAGGTGCTGGGCGCCGACGTGGGCCTGTCGGTCACCGGGGTGGCAGGCCCGGCCCGCCAGGACGACCAACCGGTGGGCACGGCGTTCTTCGGCATGGCCCTCGACGACGACACCCAAGTCGTGCACGTGCGGCTGCCCGGCGACCGCGACCGCATCCGTCAGTTCGCCGCCATCTCGCTGCTCGACATGCTGCGCCGGCGGTTGCTCGACCGGGCCTAGCTCCGCCGCCCCCCCTTCCGAAGTTGCGTAGGGATCGCGCCGTTTTGCAGCGCGATCCCTACGCAACTACCCGGGCTTCCGGCAGATGTAGGCCAGCAGGTAGCAGTCCTGCGGCTCGCCGTAGAGGCCGTTGTTGCGGGCCACCTCGATCTCGTCGAAGCCGCCCTCCGAGGCCGGGTGCCCCAGGTAGTTGAGGCCCTTGGCGTCGACGATCTCGAAGCCCGCCTTGCGCAGCTTGGCCGTGAACTCCTCGTGGCTGTACTCGACCTTGTGGTCGTCGTTGATGAAGTCGGGGCGCTGCAGCCGGCACACCGTGTCGTTGGGCGTGTCGACGGCGAAGTAGCCGCCCGGCTGCAGCACCCGGAACGTCTCGGCCAGGGTGTCGTCGCACTCCTCGGGGGTGACGTGCTCGATGGTCTGGCCGCTGTAGACCAGGTCGAACGACTCGTCGTCGTAACGGGAGAGGTCGGCCATCGAGTGGTAGGCGTACTCCACCGGCCCCAGGGCGGTCTCGACCACCTCGGCCTTCTCGCTGAGCTGGTAGATCTCGTGGCGCTCGTCGATGGGCAGGTCGACCAGGATCAGCCGCTCGAACGGGTAGGGGTAGCCGAGGTGCACGAAGGCGCCCTCGCGGTTCGACTGGTGGCTGCCGCCGAGGTCGAGGATGCGCCGGGCCCGGGGGAGGCTGCGCACGAAGTCGCACCGGCTGAGGTGGAGCGAGTTCAGCAGGTCTGTGACCCGCACGTTCATGTAGGCCTCTTCCGAGCCCCGCATGATCTCCAGCATCCGGGCGCGGGTGGTCGTCTCCAGCTCGGCCGTGTAGTGGACGTAGTCCTGGGGCTCGGGCGAGCGGTCGAGCACGGTCTCGTAGGCCATGCGGATGGCCATGGGGGTGGGCAGGTCGTCGAAGCCGACGCCGGCGGCGGGGCTCACGACCTGGCGCAGGAGCTTGGCCCGCTGCCGGGCGGACCGGCCGAGGCGCAGGCCCCGTTTGCCGATGCGCCGGACGGAGGGCGGCAGGGTCGAAGGATCGATGCGGTCCACGATGCTCGGCACCGGGGCATTCTGGTCGACCGTGCGCCTCTTCGTCGCTTTGCGGCCGCCCACCTCGGTCGTCGACCGCGTGCGCTCGCTGCCCCGCCTGCTGCACGGCGGCGGCGCCCGTTGCGAGGTCGTGGAACGGTGGGTGCTTGAACCGAACACCCGTTCGTAATTACACTGCGGGAAGTACACAGGCCGGATTAACTGTCTCACCCTCTCCGTAGGGTGGAACTCGTACCTGACCTACGAGCAGAGGGGACCAGCGGTGGAAAAAGACAAGGCACTAGAGATGGCGCTCGGCCAGATCGAGAAGACGCACGGCAAGGGCTCGATCATGCGGATGGGCGAGACCACCCACATGGGCATCGAGTCCATCTCGACCGGCGCGATGTCGCTCGACCTGGCGTTAGGCGTGGGCGGCCTGCCCCGGGGCCGGGTGGTGGAGGTCTACGGGCCTGAATCGTCCGGTAAGTCCACCCTCGCCATGCACGTGGTCGCCGAAGCGCAGCGCAACGGGGGCATCTGCGCCTACATCGACGCCGAGCACGCCATGGACCCGGTCTACGCCTCGGCCATCGGCGTCGACATCGACGAGCTGCTCATCTCCCAGCCCGACACGGGGGAGCAGGCGTTGGAGATCGCCGACACCCTGATCCGCTCCGGTGCCCTCGACGTCGTGGTCATCGACTCGGTGGCGGCGCTGACGCCCCGGGCCGAGATCGAGGGCGAGATGGGCGACAGCCACGTCGGCCTCCAGGCCCGGCTCATGTCGCAGGCCCTGCGCAAGCTGACCGGCACGCTCAACAAGACCGACACCATTGCGCTGTTCATCAACCAATTGCGGGAAAAGATCGGCGTTATGTTCGGGAGCCCGGAAACCACTCCGGGTGGTCGTGCATTGAAGTTCTATTCGTCGGTTCGATTGGACATCCGACGCATCGAGTCGATCAAGGACGGCGTCGAGGTGGTGGGCAACCGCACCCGTGTCAAGGTCGTCAAGAACAAGGTGGCCCCGCCGTTCAAGCAGGCCGAGTTCGACATCATGTACGGGCGGGGCATCAGCCGCGAGGGCTCGCTCATCGACGTGGGCGTCGACTTGGGCCTCGTGAAGAAGTCCGGTGCCTGGTACACCTACGAGGGCGAGCAGCTCGGCCAGGGTCGTGAGAACGCCAAGCAGTTCCTCACCGACAACCCCGAGGTGATGGTCGAGATCAACGAGCGCATCCGCAAGCAGGTCGGGCTCGTCGGGGGCGACGATGTCCCCTTGGGCGAGGGCGAAAGCGACGACGAGCCGATCCTTTTGAAGTAAGGAAGTAGCACTTCGGGGAAGCGCGTCGAACCAAGGCGCGCGGCCTCTAGCACATCATTCGGCGGGAGCGGAAATCACCTTGAGGGAAATAAAGGAGGATTGTCCGCTCCCGTCGAACTGTGCAATCGACCAGTAGTCGCGCGGCATTCTGGAGTTGGGGGGCAGTCCATGGAAGTTCTCAAGGTGTCGAGCAAGTCCAACCCGAACTCGTGTGCCGGGGCGATGGCCGGAGTGATTCGGCAGACGGGCGCCGTCGAGGTGCAGGTGGTCGGCGCGGGCGCGCTGAACCAGGCTGTGAAGGCGATCGCCATCGCCCGCGGCTACTTGGCGCCCTCGGGCGTCGACTTGATCTGCGTGCCTGCGTTCAAGGACATCGAGATCGACGGTGAGAGCCGTACGGCCATCCGCCTGCTCATCGAGGACCGAGAGCGCCGCATGCCGACGACACTCGACATGCGTGAGAGCGTGCCGATGCCGTTGGCCGTGCCGATGGCTGCTGCCGCGGCCGTCGACGGCGCCGCTGTCCTCTAGTCGCCCGCCGGAGTGACCGGCGTGCGCCGCGTACGCTGGCAGGCATGAGCGAGGCGCCCCGTCGGTTTGTCATCCGCACCTTCGGGTGCCAGATGAACGAACACGACTCTGAGCGCATCGCGGGCTTGCTGGAGTCCGACGGCATGGAGGCGACCGACGACCTGGAGCAGGCCGACGTCGTCGTGCTCAACACGTGCTGCATCCGGGAGAATGCCGACAACAAGCTGTACGGCAACCTCGGCCACCTCAAGGCGCTGAAGGACCGTCGCCCCGGGCTCCAGATCGCCGTGGCGGGCTGCCTGGCCCAGAAAGACCGCGACCTCATCCAGCAGAAGGCACCGCACACCGACGTGGTGTTCGGCACCCACAACGTGGCCTCGGCCGCCGACTTGCTGCGCCGGGCCGCCGTCGAGGGCCCGATCATGGAGATCCTCGAGGAGTCCGAGGCCTTCCCGTCCGCCCTGCCTGCCCGGCGAGACGTGGGTTATGCGGCGTGGCTGACCATCCAGATCGGCTGCGACAACGCCTGCGCCTTCTGCATCGTGCCGTCGGTGCGGGGTGTCGAGATCAGCCGCCCGTTCGGCGAGATCGTGGCCGAGGCTTCGGCGTTGGCCGACGCAGGCGTGGTCGAGGTCACCCTGCTGGGCCAGAACGTCAACTCCTACGGCCGCGACCTGACCAAACGCCGGCCGCTGTTCGCCGAGCTGCTGGCCGCCGTGGGCGCCGTCGACGGCATCCGCCGGGTCCGCTACACCAGCCCCCACCCCAAGGACCTGCGCCCCGAGACCATCGAAGCGATGGCTTCGGTGCCTGCGGTGTGCGAGCACCTGCACCTGCCCCTGCAGTCGGGCAGCGACCGGGTGCTGGCCGCCATGCACCGCGGCTACCGGGCCGAGCGCTACCTGGAGAAGCTGGCGGCGGCCCGGGCGGCGGTGCCCGACCTGGCCGTGACCACCGACTTGATCGTGGGCTTCCCGGGCGAGACCGACGACGACTTCGAACGCACGCTGGAGGTGGTGGCCGCCGCCGAGTACGACAGCGCCTACACCTTCATCTTCTCGCCCCGCCCCGGCACCGAGGCGGCCGAGCTGGTCGATCGGTTCGTGCCCGCCGAGGTCGTCGCCGAGCGCTTCGAGCGGCTCAAGGTCGTGGTGGAGCGCTCGGCCCTGGCCAAGCACGAAGCCCGGGTGGGGCGGGTCGAAGAAGTGCTGGTCGAAGGGCCGAGCAAACGCGATCCGGCCGTGCTCACCGGGCGCAGCCGCCAGAACAAGCTCGTGCACTTCCCGTCGCCGCAGCCGCTGCCTGGCGGTTCCTTCGCCCAGGTTCGGGTGACGCGGGCGGCGCCGCACTACCTGGCCGGAGAGTTGGTCGAGGTCACGGCCCGTCCCCGGCACCGCACCCGCATCCCGGTGGCGGTCGTCTGACCGGGGTCGTCCTCGTCCACAGCCCCTTCGTGGGGCCGATGACGTGGGAGGCGGTGGCGGACCGACTCCGGCAGCGGGGTGCGTCGGTCGCCGTGCCCTCGTTGCGGCAACTGGCCGCCGACGGGCCGCCCTACGCCGAGCCCATGGCCGAGGCGGTGGCCGCCGCGGCGCGGGCGTCGGGTGACGACGATGTCGTCCTGGTGGGCCACAGCGGGGCGGGGCCGCTGCTGCCGGCGGCGGGCCGGCGGGTCGGCCGCTGCGCTGCCTATCTGTTCGTCGACGCTGCCCTCCCGCACCCTGGGCGAAGCCGCCTGGCGTCGGTCCACCCCTCGTTCCAGGCCCGGCTGGCCGAGTTACTCGACGGGGAGTTCCTGCCGCCGTGGAGCGAGTGGTTCGACCCCCACGCCCTCGACGCCCTGCTGCCCGACGAGGAACTGCGCACCCGCTTCCGGGCCGAGCTCGACCCTGTGCCGGCCGACCTGCTGCGCGAGCCCCTGCCGGAAGTGGCGGGCTGGCCCGATGCCCCCTGCGGCTTCCTCCGCCTGAGCCGGGCCTACGACGGCGAGGAAGCCGAAGCCGCCCGCCAGGGCTGGGCGGTGGCCTCGCTGCCCGGCTCCCACCTCTCTCCGGTGGTCGACCCCGACGGGGTGGCCGCCGCCTTGGTGTCGTTGGCCGGGCGGTGGGGGGTGTCGTTGTGACCGTCCGCCATGTGGCCCTGGTGGGCACCACGGCGTCGGGCAAGTCGGCCTTGGCCTTGGAAGTGGCCCGCCGGGTGCCCGACATCGAGCTGGTCAGCGTCGACTCCATGCAGGTGTACCGGGGCATGGACATCGGCACGGCCAAGCCGTCGGCCGCCGAGCGGGCCGAGGTGCCCCATCACCTGGTCGACCTGGCCGAGCCGTCGGAGGACTTCTCCGTGGCCCGCTTCCAAGAGGCGGCGGCTCGCGTGCTGGCCGACATCGAAGGCCGGGGACGCCGAGCGCTGTTGGTCGGGGGGACGGGGCTGTACCTGCGGGCCGTCATCGACGCCTTCGAGGTGCCAGGACAGTTCCCGGAGGTGCGCGACGAGCTGGAGGCCGAGCCCGACACCGACGCCCTCTACCGGCGGCTGAGCGAGCTCGACCCGGTGGCGGCGGCCCGCATGGAACCCACCAACCGCCGCCGGGTGGTGCGGGCCTTGGAGGTGACGATGGGCAGCGGGCGGCCCTTCTCGTCGTTCGGCCCGGGGCTCGACGCCCACCCGCCCGCCCGCTTCGACATGGTCGGGCTGTGGCTGCCGCGCAAGGCCAACGCGGCGCGCATCGCCCAGCGCATCGACGCCATGATCGGCGCCGGGCTGGTCGACGAGGTGCGGGCGCTGTCGGCCCGGCCCGACGGGCTGTCGCGCACCGCCCGCCAAGCGCTCGGCTACCGCGAGGTGCTGGCCCATGTCGAGCACGGCGTGCCGCTGGCCGACTGCCTGGCCGAGGCGGTGGCGCGCACCCGCGACTTCGCCCGGCGCCAGCGCATGTGGTTCCGCCGCGACCCCCGCATCACCTGGTACGGCGCCGCCGAGAACCCGTTCGCTGTGCTCCCCGCCCTGTTGAGAGAATGGGCCTGACATGCCTGTCCTCTCCCTCACCAAGCACCACGGCCTGGGCAACGACTTCCTCGTCCTGCTCGACCTCGACGACGCATCGCCAGTCGATGCGGCGACGGCACGCGCCCTGTGCGACCGGCACCGGGGCGTGGGCGCCGATGGAGTCATCCGGGTCGTGCGCGACACGGCGGCCGACGTGCGCATGGACCTGCGCAACGCCGACGGCAGCGTGGCCGAGCTCAGCGGCAACGGGCTGCGGTGCCTGGGCCAAGCGGTAGTCGACGCAGGCGTCGTGCCCGGCCCTGCGGTGTCGGTGGCCACCCTGGCCGGGGTGCGGCAGTTGGTGGTTCGCCCGACCGGGCCGCGAACGGCGTGGGTGAGCGTGGAGATGGGCAAGGCCGAGGTCGGTGCCGACCAGCCCCAGGACTTCCCCGACCGCAAGGCCCGCACCGTCGACATGGGCAACCCCCACCTGGTGCTCGTGGGCCCCGACCCGGCGTCGATCGACGTGCCCGGCCTCGGCCCCCGCATCGAGTCCGGGTTCGCGGGCGGCATGAACGTGGAGTTCGTGATGGTGGGGCCGGAGCCCGACGCTGTGACCATGCGGGTGTGGGAGCGGGGCGTGGGCGAGACCCAGGCGTGCGGCACGGGCGCGTGCGCGGCGGCGGCTGCGGCCCATGCGTGGGGGTTGGTGGGGGAACGGGTTGTCGTGCACCAGCCCGGTGGCGATGCTGAGGTCGAGCTCCGGCCCGACGGCGTGGTGCTGAGCGGGCCGACCGAACGGGTCGCCCGGATCGAGGTCGAGCTGTGACCCTTATCGAACGGTCGTTTCGAGAGCGCATCGTGCTCGTCGGCGTCGTCATCCCTCCCGCCACGCTCGAGGAGGTGGAGGCATCCCTCGACGAGTTGGCGTTGTTGGTCGACACCGCAGGCGCCGACGTGGCCGCCCGGGTGGTGCAGCGTCGCGACGCGCCCGACCCCGCCACCTACGTGGGCAAGGGCAAGGCCCAGGAGCTGCACGAGATCTCCGAGGCCGTCGACTCCGACACCGTCGTGTTCGACGACGAACTGTCGCCCGCCCAGCAGCGCAACCTCGAGAAGATCCTGGGGCGCACGGCCATCGACCGCACCGCGGTGATCCTCGACATCTTCGCCCAGAACGCCCGCACCCAAGAGGGCAAGGACCAGGTCGAGCTGGCCATGATCCGCTACCGCCTGCCCCGCCTGCGGGGCCGAGGCACGGCGCTCAGCCGCCAGGGCGGTGGCGTGGGCACCCGGATGGGTGGCGGTGAGACCAAGCTGGAAGTCGACCGCCGGCGCCTGTTGCGGCGGGTGCAGCGGCTGGAGCAGAACCTGCGCGAGCTCACCGCCACCCGGCGCACGCAGCGCAAGGCCCGGGCTCGGGGCCGACTGCAGACGGTGTCGCTGGTGGGCTACACCAACGCAGGCAAGTCGACGCTGCTCAACCGGCTGACCGACGCGGGCGTGCTGGTGGAAGACCGGCTGTTCGCCACCTTGGACCCCCGCACCCGTCGCCTGCAGTTGCCGGGCGGCGAGTCGGTGCTGCTGTCCGACACCGTGGGCTTCATCAAGAAGCTGCCGCACGGGTTGGTGGAGGCCTTCAAGTCGACCTTGGAGGTGGTGGCCGAGTCCGACCTGCTGGTGCACGTGGTCGACTCCGCCGCCCCCGACCCCGAAGCCCAGATCGAAGCGGTGCACGCCGTGCTCACCGAGATCGGCGCCCGTGACGTGCTGGAGTTGCTGGCCTTCAACAAGGCCGACATGTCGGTGGAGGCCAAGCGCCTGGCCGAGAGCCATCCGGGCTCCGTGGTCGTCTCGGCCGTGACCGGCGACGGCATCGACGGGTTGCTGTCGGCCATCGGCGACCGGCTGCGGGCGCTGGGCAACGTCATCGAACTGGTGGTGCCGTTCGAACGGGGCGACGTAGTGGCCGCCCTGCACCGGGAGGGCGAGGTGCTCACCGAGCAGCACGAAGAAGGCGGCACCCGGCTGCGGGCTCGGCTCGACGCCGCGGGCAGCGCCCGGTTCAAGGAGTTCCTCGTCCCGTCATGAGCGAGCCCGGCTTCCAGCCGCCGCCGTACCCGTACGACCGGCTGGCGTCGGCCAAGGCGGCGGCCGAAGGGCATGAAGGCGGCGTCGTCGACCTGTCGGTGGGCACGCCCAACGACGCGCCGCCGCCGGCGGTGGTGGCGGCGCTGGGCGGGTCGGGGGCGGAGCGGGGCTACCCGCCCTCGGTGGGCACGGCCGCCTACCGTGAGGCCGCCGCGGGCTGGATGGAACGGCGGCTGGGTGTGAGTGTTCCGGCGTCGGCGGTGGCCGCCTGTGTGGGCACCAAGGAGTTCGTGGCCACGCTGCCGCAGTGGCTGCGTCTGCGCACGCCCGCCCGCGACACGGTGCTGTACCCGGCTGTGGCGTACCCGACCTACGAGATGGGCGCGGTGCTGGCGGGCTGCCGGGCGGTGCCGGTGGCGGTCGACGACGTGTGGCGGCTCGACCTGTCGTCGATCTCCGAGGACGACGCGGCCCGGGCGCTGTGCTTGTGGGTGAACACGCCGGGCAACCCGGCAGGCCAGGTCGACGACCTGGCGGCGGCGGCATCGTGGGGCCGGGCGCACGACGTGCCGGTGTTCAGTGACGAGTGCTACGTGGAGTTCACGTGGGCAGGGCCGCCCCGCACGATCCTGTCGTCGGGGTTCGACGGGGTGGTGGCGGTGCACTCGCTGTCGAAGCGGTCGAACTTGGCCGGGGCGCGGGCGGGGTTCTACGCGGGCGACGCCGAGTTGGTGACGTACTTGTCGGAGGTCCGCAAGCACGTCGGGCTCATGGTGCCCGGGCCGGTGCAGGCGGCCGCGGTGGCGGCGTGGGCCGACGACGCCCACGTCGAGGCGCAGCGGGCGCGGTACCTCGAACGGCTGGAGTTCTTCGCCGCCGTGCTGGCCAAGTTCGGCGCCTACGCGCCGTTGCCTGCGGGGGGCTTCTACCTGTGGGCGCCGGTGCCCGACGGCGACGAGTGGGGCTTCGCCCAGCGCTTGGCGAGCGAGGGCGGGTGCCTGGTCAGCCCCGGCGAGTTCTACGGCGAGGCGGGCCGGGGGCACGTGCGGGTGGCGCTGGTTCAGCCTCTGGAACGGCTCGAACTGGTGGCGTCACGCCTCGGCGTCTGACGTAGCCTCGCCGTCCATGGCCGACCTCCAATCGCAGATCGAAGAACTTTGGGACCGCCGCGCCGAGCTGGCCGCCGACGACGGTGAGGCGACGGCGATCGTCCACCAGGCGATCACCCTGCTCGACACCGGCGAGGCCCGCATCGCCGAGGTCGACGCCGCTTCGGGTGAGGTGGTCGTCCACCAGTGGCTCAAGCAGGCGGTGCTGCTGCTGTTCCGGTTGTCGGCCATGGAGACGACCGAGTTGGGGCCGTTCGAGTACGCCGACAAGATCCCGCTGAAGCGTGGGTATGCAGCCGCAGGCGTGCGGGTGGTGCCGGGTGCGTCGGCGCGGTGGGGGTCGTTCCTGGAGCGGGGCGTGACGATGATGCCGAGCTACGTGAACATCGGTGCGCGGGTGGGGGCCAACACCATGGTCGACACGTGGGCGACGGTGGGGTCGTGCGCCCAGATCGGGGCCAACGTGCACCTGTCGGGCGGGGTCGGCATCGGGGGCGTGCTGGAGCCCCCGCAGGCGGCGCCGGTGGTGGTGGAAGACGATGCGTTCATCGGGTCGCGCTGCATCGTGGTCGAGGGGGCACGGGTACGGCGGGGGGCCAAGCTGGGCGCCGGGGTGATCCTGTCGTCGTCGATCCCGGTCATCGACGTGGAGACGGGCGAGGAGATCAGCCGGGGCGACGTGCCCGAGCGGGCCATCGCCATCGCCGGCACCCGCACGAAGCGGTTTGCGGGTGGGGAGTTCGGCATGCCGTGCGTGTTGGTCATCCGGCGGCTCGGCGAAGGCGAGGAGCACGACAAGCTGAAGCTGGAGTCGATCCTGCGCGAGCACGGCGCCACGACGTGACCGACCTGCTGCACGCCTGCGCCGAGCTTGTCGACATCCCGTCGGTGAGCCACGCCGAGGGGCCCTTGGCCGACGTGGTCGAGGCCCGGCTGCGCGACGTGCCGTGGCTGACGGTCGACCGGGTGGGCGACAACGTGGTGGCCCGCACGTCGCTGGGGCGGGCGCAGCGGTTGCTGCTGGCCGGGCACCTCGACACCGTGCCGCCCAACGGGAACGAACGGGCCCGGATCGAGGGTGACGTGTTGTGGGGGTTGGGAGCGGCCGACATGAAGGGCGGCCTGGCGGTGTTTCTGGAGCTGGCCCGCACCGTCGACGAGCCCGCCGTCGACGTGACGTATGTGTTCTACGTGTGCGAGGAGGTGGCCCAGCGCCACAACGGGCTGCACCATCTGGGGGCTGTCCGGCCCGACCTGTTGGTGGCCGACGCTGCTGTGTTGGGCGAGCCCACCGGCGCCGTGGTCGAGGCGGGGTGCCAGGGGACGGTGCGCATCGAGGTGACGCTGGCGGGGGAGCGGGCGCACACGGCTCGGCCGTGGATGGGCCGCAATGCCGTCCACCGGCTGGTGCCGGTGCTGGAGCGGGTGGCCGGATATGTCGAGCGGCGGCCGCTGCTCGACGGGTGTGAGTACCGCGAAGCGCTGCAGGCGGTGCGGGTCGAGGGCGGCGTAGCGGGCAACGTGGTGCCCGACCGGGTGGTGCTGCAGCTGAACCACCGGTTCGCCCCCGACCGCTCGATAGACGAGGCCGTGGCCCATGTGTACGAGGTGCTGGGCGACTCGGTGGAGGTGGTCGACGGCGACACCCTCGAGGTGCTCGATGCCGCCGCGGGCGCCGCGCCGTCGCTGGACCACCCGCTGCTGGCGGCCGTGCTGGCCCGCAGCGACGCCGCGCCGCGGGCCAAGCTGGGGTGGACCGACGTGTCGTTCTTCGCCGGACGTGGGATGCCCGCCACCAACTTCGGGCCGGGCGACCCCACGCTGGCGCACACCGCCGACGAGCGGGTCGAGCGCCGGGAGCTCGACGCCGCCTTCGCCGTGTTGCAGGGAGTGCTGGCCGACGGCGCGTAGCTCCGGCTCAGCCGATGAGCTTGGCCTCCAAGGTGATCTCGGCGGCGGCCAGGAGCTTGGAGACGGGGCAGTTCTGCTTGGCCGTCTCTGCCGCCTGCTGGAACTCTTCCTCGCTGATGCCGGGAACCTCGGCCTCGGTGACGAGCTCGATGCGGGGGATGCCGAAGCCCGCCTCGCCCTTCTCCAAGTGGACCTTGGCTGTGGTCTGCACGCTCACCGGCTCGTGGCCCGCCCGGCCCAGGCCGCCCGACAACGCCATGGAGAAGCAGCCGGCGTGGGCGGCGGCGATGAGCTCCTCGGGGTTGGTGCCCGTGCCGTCCTCGAAGCGGGAGCTGAAGGAGTAGGGGCCTTCGTAGGCACCGCCTGCCAAGCGCATGCTGCCCTTGCCCGCTTGCAGCGAGCCTTCCCAACGGGCGTCCGCGGAACGTACCGGCATATGTCCTCCTCGTGCGGCCGCCTGGTCAGGCGCGCCCGGCGCGGACGATACCCGCGGCAGCGGCGGCCAGGAGCCCGGCCCCGAGCGCCGCCGGTGCCCATGGGCGCTCGTCGTCGCTTTGGCGACCACCCTCGCCGCCACCCTTGCGTGCCGCCTCCTCGGTGTCGTCGACCGGGTCGAGTGTGCCTCCCGGCGCCGGGCCGTTGGCATCAAACGGCTCCACGTTGAGCCCGGGGGTGGCGCCAACGAGGGGGCCTTCAGGCGGGGCGGGAGCGGCAGGCTTTGTGGTCGTGACCGTGGTCCCGTTCGAACCGCCACGCCGCGTGGTGGTCGGCGTGTTGGTGGGCCCGGCGGCACGAATTGTGCGGGCCGCGGGTCGGAGGCCTTGCACCGCCCTGGCCACATCGAGGCGTCCGTCGCCATACACGTTGTCGCGCCCGGGGTCGCCCAAGTCCTTGGCCGTGCCCCGCAGCCGGGCCACGGTTTGTTCCTTGTCGAGCCCGCGCTCGCGCAGGATGGCCGCGGCGCCGGCCACGTGGGGTGCGGCCATCGAGGTTCCCGCCGCCCAGGCGTACCTGTCGGAAGCGCCGGCAACCCAGTACGTCGAGAGGATGTTCCGAGTAGCAGGGCCCTTGCCCGTGCCGCCGGGCGCGGCCAGGCCCCACCGGGATATGCCGACGCCGGTGGCGTAAGGCGATTTCTGATCGCCGTCGTCAGTGGCGGTCACGACGATCACGGGCTGTTCCGCGAACACGTTCACAGCAGAGGGGTCGTTGCCGGCTGCCACAACGACGACAGCCCCTTTGTTCCAGGCGTAGTTCACCGCGGTTCGCAGGTCGGTTGCCGTGGTCGATATGTAGGCGTTGTCGATCTCGTAGCCCGCACCGAGCGACACGTTTATGACCGTCGCCCCGTTTTCTGCTGCCCACCGAATGCCGTCGACAACATGGCGACCGGTGCCGGTGCCGTTCGCGGCAAGCACCTTCACCGGCAGGATGCTTGCCTCGGGCGCCACACCCGTCACCCCGAGGCCGTTGTCGGTGAGCGCGGCAGCGATACCGGCTACGTGGGTGCCGTGCCCGTTGTCGTCGTGCGGCGGCTTGCTGGGATCCACGAAGTTCCGCCCGGGAAGGACCTTGCCCCGCAGGTCCTCGTGGTTGGGGTCGACGCCACTGTCGACGATGGCAATCGTGGAGTTCGCCCCCAAGCCGACGGTCCACGCGGCCTCAGCGCCGATGATGCGCATGCCCCACTGTCCCGCTGCGCCCCCGTCGTTTGCCGCGCCAGAAGGCGTC